>CAZEDR010000001.1:0-23297 GCA_964510975.1 uncultured Melioribacter sp.
TTTCCTGATACTATTTTATTCTTCTATCTCGGATTTAAGATAATTTCGACAATCTATTTTTGATTAGAAGTGTAATACTTAGATGAGTTTTATTAGTTTACGATAAGGAAATCTTCTTTCAAAGTTTACCATAATTAAAGCTGAGGAAGATAATGTTAAACACCCGGAAAATAAGCCAGCATTTTTTCTTGATTGCATTCCTTTTTGCTTTCACTGTTATCTTGCCGCAACGCCATACAGTTAGGACTTACACAATAGAAGATGGACTACCTACCAATGTTGTTAATGATGTTGTTCAAGACAATTCCGGTAGAATGTGGTTTGCAACGGAAATCGGCGTTTCAGTTTATGACGGGACTTCGTGGTATAATTTTTCAGAGACTGACAGCTTAACAGTTGGTAACTACATGAAATTGCGCAGCGATGAACAAGGCACAATCTGGGCAATGCCGCAATTTGCTGATGCGAAGATTTGTTTTTATAAATCTGGTAAATGGCATTCACTTAAAAAAAATGAATTCACCAAGCATGAAGAAATATTTACCGCAATGGATGTTAATATAGCTAACGACAAACCGGTTTTGTTAATAGGGACAGACAAATCACTTTATGTATTCAAGAACGAGAAATGGGAAGACCTTGGCAGTTACCATAAAAATTTTATCAGTAACATAAATAGCATTACCCTTGTTAATCAGAACTTCTATGTAACCAACAAAAAAGGAATTTTTGTAACCAATAGTTTTACTTATGATGACGGCATTAATCCCCTTATAAAACAAAATTCTGCTGAAATACTGGCAACTGGTTTTGATGACAGCCACGGAATAAATAAACTCTGGATTCTTGGCCGGGATTGGATAGGATATTATGATATCGACATAAGAAAATTTGTATTAGTTGTTCAAAATCTCCACTTAAAATTTTTTTCTTCCCTATCTCGAAATTTTATAGTATCAGATAAAATTGGGAAAGTTTATTTCGGGAATGACCGCGAGAATTTCTATTTCGATATCAATACAAAAAAAATCGTTCGGCTTGGAATGAACAACGGGTTTATTTCCGAAGGTTCATCGAATGTTTACATTGATAAAGAAAGCAATCTCTGGTTTCCAACTACTCGCGGCATCGACAAAATGACGAATATGCTTTTTACTAATTATTATCGAAAAGATGGTTTAGCCGAAAATGAAGTCTCTTCGATTGAAGAAATTGGACCGGGAGAATACTTCCTAGGGCATAATTATGGTTTTACCATAGTAAAAAATGATAAGTATAAAATTTATAATCACGAAGAACGAATGCCTAACGATTTTTCCAGTGGAAGAGTGCTGGATGCTTGCCGGGATAAATTTGGCAATATTTATTTTGCTGCTTCATATGCCGGGCTAGGAAAGTTTTCAAAAGATGGTAAGTTAACTTGGCTGTCCAATAACAAAAAAGAAAAACTCAGTATTACTGCGGTTCAAATTGACAACAAAGGGGTACTGTGGGTTGGAACATTTGCCGGATTGTATAAATATGTTGGGGGTGACTTAGTAAGGATATCAAAAATTGAAAACCGGTTCCAATTAATTCGCCAAATATATTTTGGAAAGGATGGTAAACTATTCGTTACTTCACCAGGCGGATTATTTACTCTTGAAAAAAACCGGTTGGTTCCAGTTATTCAAAAGAAAGATCAAGGCAGTTTTTTTTCAATTCATGAATATAAAGACGGGACATATCTGGTTGGAAAAAACGACGGACTCTTTTTACTAGAGAACAATAGTTTGACAAAGTATACTTTGGGATCAAGTATAATTGATAGAAAGATTTTCTTTATAGAAAAAGACAAAAAAGGAAATTTTTGGTTTGGAACCGATGATGGAGTGCTATGGTGGGATGGAAGAATAGTAAGAAAGTTCAGTATGGAAAACGGATTGAGCGGAAGAGAAACCAACCGACTTGCATGGCTCAATGATTCTAATGGAAATATCTGGATAGGTACTGATAGAGGTTTATCTTGCTACAAATCGGAATATGATTTACCGGAATCCGTACCAATAATTCAAAATGCTATACTTTCCGATTTACTTGGCTCAAAATATTCGCTGAGAGAAAATCTTGAATTCCCCTTCTCCAACAATACACTCAGAATGTCAGCCAGCGCAATTTCCTTCAAAGATGAAAAAAGAATTCATTATAGGATGAAACTTAACGGCTTCGACAAAGACTGGCTTGATCTTGGCCTTTCCAATTCTTCTCGTTATACAAACTTAAATGCCGGTGAGTATCGGCTTTATATCCAAGCAAAGAAAATAAATGGTTCATGGAGTGATACCTTTGTCTCCGGGTTAATAATTATTCGACCTCCATTCTATGTTACATGGTGGTTTGCCGGTTCTATTGCACTTTTTCTTTTTGCCATTTTGAGGTTTATCTACTCCTACCATACTCAGAAAAAGCATTCGTCTCAGTTAGAAAAAGAAGTTAATCTACGAACAAAAGAACTTCAATTTTCCGAACAAAAGATGAAGACCTTGATAGAGAACTCTCCAACACTAATCACTACTTTTGATAGAGCTGGAGTAGTTAATTATATAAATAAGGATTTGCAAAAATTCAGAAAGGACCAAATTATTGGGCATAATTTACTAGAATTTTTTCCTCATAAACTTCATAGGGAACTACTTGCATCTTTGACTAGTGTGTTTGAAGATCGACAAACAGTTTATTTTCCACATCTATTTGATCAATTCGGAACTCGAATATATTTAGAGAATTATGTAAGCCCAATTATAACAGAAGATGGAGTTGTAAAAGAGGCCGTTGCAATTTCTTTGGATCAAACAGAAAAAATGAAATCCGAAGATGAGGTGAAAATAATTGAAGCTAAACAAAACGCTATTCTCAAAGCTATTCCCATCATCCTTTACAACGATTCTAACAAAGAAGGCGAACCGGTTAGCTGGATTAGTGAAAGTGTTAAAGCGATAACCGGATTTTCACAACAAGATCATTATTCCGGGAAAGTAAGTTGGAGAGAAAGAATTCATCCGGAGGATCTGGATTCGGTTTTATATGAGTTTGAAAAAATAAAAGAAACCAAAACCTTAACACTTGAGTATAGATGGCGAACAGCAGATGATAAATACAAGTGGTTCTTGGATTTCATTTCGCAAATAAAAACACATGAAGATGGGAAAGTTGAGTTCTTTGGTATTTGGTTAGATATTAATGATCGTAAAAGGGCTCAATACCGACTTGAAATGCTTAATGAATACTTCTTAAAATTTGGAGCTGATCCTTCCGAAAACATTAACAAAATTGTACAGCTCTGCGGACAAGAACTTAATGCTAGTATTGCACTTTATAATAGGCTGGTTGGCGATAAATTAATTTCGGTAGGCTATTGGGGAACTCCACAAGATTTCAATCCAATAGATAACGCAGAAGGACATATTTGCACTGACATGATCAATTCGAATACCACGGAGACAAAATTCATTTCTGATCTCACCCAGACAAAATATATTCACACCGACCCTCTTGTTGTAAATTTTGGTATGAAAACTTATTTAGGATTTCCAGTGCGGTTTGGAGATTCCACAAAAGGTTCTTTGTGTGTCGTGTTTGATAAGTATGAGAAACCTTCCGAGGATGATTATAAGTTTCTCAATATTCTTGGCGCTGCTATTGTTATAGAAGAAGAAAGAAGATCTGCAATGGAGATGTTGCAAGAATCTGTTGCTGAAAAAGAAACTTTGTTACGTGAAGTCTATCATCGTGTTAAAAATAACTTACAAGTAATCAGCTCTCTGCTTTATCTGCAAGCTACCGGTGTAAAAGACTCAGCAATACTGGGTTTACTTCAAGAAAGCCAAAATCGTGTTCGCTCTATGGCGCTTGTACATGAAAGTTTGTACAACTCAAAAAATCTTACTGATGTCGAATTAAACGGATACATAAACAAACTAATAGATCATCTTAAAGAGAGCTATCAGATAAGTGATAAAACTAAATTCGATTTGAATAGTGAATGCATTTCCATAAGTATTGATAAGGCTATTCCTTGCGGGTTAATTCTTAACGAGATAATAACTAATTCGTTTAAATATGGTCACCCGGAAGATACCACTAAGAACTTGTGTGTCAGCGTTTCACTTAGAAAAATTGATGACTCTATAAATTTAGTAGTTAAAGATAATGGGAATGGTTTGCCGGACTCAATTAGTCTTACCGGAAAGAATAAAACTCTTGGTATAAATTTGATTCAAAAATTAACAAGGCAGCTTGATGGTAATTTGTCCTACGAAACTGATAATGGTGCAAAGTTTACGATTGTGTTTCCAGTCTAATTATTTTTTTTATTGAGCTCAGCAAGTATAATTCCCTCCCGCAAACCGGACCAACCAAAAGTAATATTCTCAAGATTAAATACAGCAAAGAATACTTCAAGTATTAGAATCCCGGCAGTTATTATATCGGCTCTGGATTTTTCCAAACCACGAATTTTTTTCTTTTCTTCCAAAGACTTCGCGTTCAAAATCGTCTTACTAATTTTGTTTAACGTACTATTTACTATCATATAGTCACGCAACTGGTTGTACTCAACTTTCCTATTGAAAACATTCCTTTCTACTAAAACACATGAGGCAGAAACGGTACCACCAATTCCATAAGTCTTCTCACAATTAAACTCCAAGAAAAACTTACTCACGTCTATTAGTTCGTCACTAACCATCTTTTTGAGATAAGAGATAGATTCAGTGTCACCGTCGTTTATTAGAGGGAATTTGGTTGTAAGCCTTACAGCGCCAATAGGCAAACTGAATTTTTTGACAATCTTTTCATTTTCAACAAAAATAAACTCTGTACTACCGCCGCCAAGATCGAACAGCATATACCTTGTTGGCAGTTCATTAGCATAATGCTTAAAGGAAATCAAAGCCAGCTCTGCTTCTTCATCTCCGTTAACAACTTGTACCTTAATGCCGGTTTCGGCAAATACTTTATCAATAAATTCTATTTGATTTTCAGATTCACGGATTGAGCTGGTTGCTACAGCTAATATTCTTGCCGAGTATCTATTGGAAATTAACTTGAAGTGCTTTAACAGTTTAATTGCCTCTTCCATTTTTGCATTAGAGATAAAATTAGTCTGGGGTGACCCAATATCCTTCATCCTCATTTGTTTCTTTTCGCGAAAAACAATATTGAGTTCAGTACCAATAATTTTTGCAATTATCATGTGGAAGGAATTTGAACCAAGATCGAGTGCAGCGATGTGTTCTTCTTTTAAGCTCACTTACTAAAATTCTCTAATAAATACTTAGCGAGTTCTACTACATCTTTCACATCAACATCATCAATCAATTCCGATTTACGAAGAAAGAACTTATTTCTTCCTACCGGCGCCCAATTGAAAGGATTAGTAGGACCGAATATGGAAATCTGAGGTGTTGAGGTTGTACCGGCTACATGCATTACTCCGGTATCGTTTGTAATAAATAGATCACTCAACTCGATGACAGCGGCCAATTGCGGGATAGTATTGTTCAGAAAATATCCGGCATTGGGGAATTCTCTTCTCATAAATGCTAACTGCTCTTCATCGGAATTACTTCCGGTGAAATAAAAATCAACGTTGCAATAATCTTTCATAGAGCGGATAACATCAGCATATTTTTGAAGCGACCATCGGTTTTGCGGCTTAGCTGCCCCAACATGAAAACCGAATATCTTATTCCCTTCTTTCGATTTTATGCCTCCCAAAAATTTTGCAGCAACATCACTATCCGAAGTATCGAAATGAATGTATGAATTAAAATTTTTCGTTTTTATTCCGTAAGGACGAACTATGTCAAGAATAAAATCCGAAACGTGGGCATCGGGACATTTCTTCCAGTTCAAATCAATCCGGCCATGAAACAATTTATCTAATCCATTTTTGGTTTGATTTAATGAAGCTGGTCCAATTTTCATTTTAGCATCGGACAGTGAAGCAAGTATGCAACTAGTATTGGATATAGCTACCGTAACCGGTACGATTGCTACATCGTAATTTTGCCGTAGTACAGATTTTAGTTTCAAAAAATATTTTCTATAAAGAAGTTTCTTCTTCTCGAAAACAAAACTATTATCAACTAACGGGTTTTTGTCAACAGCAAAATGATTTTCCGGACTAGCCAACAGAGTTGTAGTTGAATCGGGATAAGTTTCTTTGATAGCACGTAAAAGTGAAACACTAGCGAGCATATCTCCAAATTGGTTATGCTGGCGAATAACCAGAAACTTTTGGGGTGATTTCGGTAAATTTTTGGATTCTTCAACTGAGAGAAAAAAATTTATCAGATGTGAATTAATACCACGAAATAATTCTCTTACGGGCATTAAACTAATTACTCTTTTGAAATTTTAATTTCTTCGAATTCGGCTTCAACCACATCTTTCAAATCGATTGAGCCTTTTACATTTTGTTTCTGAACCGTCTGGGGAGGATTAGGATATTGTCTTTGTCCGGCACTTCTCTTCACTGATAAATAAGCTAAACCACGTATGAACTTGAAAATAAAATAAAATATTATTGCCCAAATAATTAAACGTATCAAAACTATTATCCTTTAGCTTCTGGATTAAAATACTCAACAAAACCCCTATCCTCACGGAAAATCTGATCATATAATTCCTTAAAGTCAGATTCACTATTCACAAAATCTATTTCCGATGTATTCACAATCAAAAGCGGTGTGTTATTATACTTGAAAAAGAAATTATTATACGCTTCCGAAAGCTCCGCAAGATATTGGCGTGTTAAATTCTTCTCAAACTTTCTGCCCCTTTGTTTGATGTTCGACATTAGTCTATCTATGCTGCACTGCAAAAAGATTACAAGATCCGGCTTTGGTATATCTCGCTCTAACAGTGGAAATATGTTTTCATATAGTTTCACTTCTTCTGTGCTAAGATTCAAATAAGCGAAGATTTTGTCCTTATCAAAAATGTAATCGGAAACAGTAATGCTTGAGAAAAGATCTTGCTGTTTCAATTGTTGCTGCTGTTTGTATCTATTTACCAAGAAAAACATTTGGGTCTGAAAAGCGAATCTCTTTCTATCATCATAAAATTTTTCTAAGAAAGGATTTTCTTCAAACTGTTCCAGAATTAAATCTGCACTTAGTTTTTCCGATATCATTCGTGCAAGTGTGGTCTTGCCTGCTCCAATTACACCTTCAATCGCTATATAACGTAGGTCTGCCAATTTATTACTCAGAGAAGTGGTTCATTTATTTTTTGCAGAATATGTTTTTCTGTCGGTTCAAATTTTATATCGCTAAGCTTTTTTCTCAAAACCGGATGTTTATAATCTAATGCTAGTTCCAGCAAAGGAGTAAGTACAAAATCCCTATTTGCGTATTCTTTATGGGGAATTGTAAGAGCTTCTCCGGAGTAAACCAATTCATTATAAAAAACAATATCGATATCAAGCTCACGCGGGCCCCATCTTTCGGCAGATTCTTCCCTACCGGCATTTCTTTCAATCGATTTAATGAAATGGTAGAGATCGAAAAAGCCTAATGCGGTTTCAATCTCTATAACAGCATTATAGAAATTGCCTTGATTAATGTCGCCATAAGGAGTCGTTTCGTATACTGCTGAACTCCTCAATACGCGGCATCTGTCGCTTTTGTTAATCTCGTCAACTGCAAATTTCAGATTGCTAAATCGATCTCCGAGATTTGAACCCAATCCTAAAAAAATTTTATCTATCATTTTCTTTTATAACCTCAGCTTCAACACAATCCAAAACTCCGCCAACCGGTACAGAATGCTTGCGTACTCTAACGGCAATCTTATGAATTGTCGGATATTGTTTAAGTATTTCATCGGCCAAAAAAGTAGCAAGGGATTCTATCAGTTTATACTTTTTTGTGTGAACAACATTATTTATGAACTTATATACTTTGTCGTAATCAATTGTTTCTTTCAGATTATCATCTGCCGCCGCTTTTGAAAAATCCGTATAAATATCAACGTCAGCTTCAAACTTTCCACCAATATTCTGCTCTTCCTGTAAAGCACCGTGGTAAGCGTAAAACGAAGCATTTTTTATTCTGATGATATTTAGCATTAATTAACGTCTCGCAGCAAATGATCTTAAATAGTTTTTAAGCCCACTAAAATTAGCAAATAAAATTCCTACAAGCACTAAAGAACTCCCAACTAATACCTGAGAAGTAAACTTTTCACCTAAAAATACCCAGCCTAGTATTACGGCTATTATCGGTGTAATGAATGTTGAAAGCGAAAGAAGCACAATATTGATTTTACGCATCAGCCAGTAATAAGTTGTAAATGTAAGTACAGTTCCAAAAAACGCCAAATAGCCCACAGAGATAAATGCTTTTGAATCAAACTTTAGATAGGACATATCTTCAAAAAGCAATCCAAATATTGTCATCGTTATTCCAGCCATTAGAAGAGGAATAGCATTCATAGAAAGCGGATTAAGATGTTTTCCATATTTTTTCATTGTAACTGCAATTCCAGCTTGCATAATTGAACTCAATAATACCGCACCCATTCCCCAAATATCAAAGCTTAGCTCAACAAACAAATCCTCTGAGAAGATAACAACTATACCGAAAAAACCAAGTATAACTCCAAGAATTTGAATCGGCATTATAGTTTGTTCCTTTATTGCCATTACAGAAAAGATTATCACGAAAAACGGCATTACGGCAAATATTATAGAAGCTAATCCGGATGGAATAAATTGCTCTGCCCAGTAAACTAATCCAAATGGAATAACGAACGAAAAAAATCCCAAAATGAAATAAAGCTTTATTGACAACGAATCGGTCTGAAGAGTAATTTTCTTTATCCTCATAATGACATAAACAAGGAATGACGCCAGAGAAAATCTTAATCCGGCCGAAAAAACCGGAGTTAAAGAATCTAATCCAAGACGAATTGCAAGCCAAGTAGAGCCCCAGAGCAAGCAGATTAGAATATATGCAAGAGAGATTTTTACGCTTTCCGAAAACAATTAGCTACCCTTTAGAGAAATTACTCCAAGGTGACGCCCGGAGTTAATTCCATCCCTACGAAATGAGTGAAGAATATTCTTTTCTTGATAGCTGCAGTATGGAGAAATTTCTATTTGATTTATTGGGACACCATGTTCTTCTAACAGATCAATATTTGCACTCAAAACATCCAGATAAAATTTCCCTTTCATTATTTGTATATAAATCGAATCAAATTTTGCAGCAACCTCAGATCCAACTTCATAAAACTTTTGACTGATTGATGGCCCAACATATACAAATAAGTCGTCCATCTTGGAATTGTATTCACTTTCAAGTTTTTTTAACGTTTTAAGTACAATTTGCTGTTCTGTTCCTCGCCAGCCGGAATGTACTCCGCAGATAATTTTATTGGCTGAATCATAAATGAAAATTGGAGTGCAATCCGCAGCTGATATTGCTAAACCAATCCCCTTTTTAGTTGTAATAAGTGCATCAGATTCACCAACCGATCCGGCTTTTTCTACAGTTGTGATAATATCGGAATGAACTTGCATTTGAAAGGCAATCTGAGAAGTGGTCAACCCCAATTCGTTAAAAAAAGCTTCTCTATTTTCTCTAACAATGGCTTCATCATCGCCTACGGTTAAAGATAAATTAAAATAGAAAGGTTCTTTCCTATCAAGAGCATTCTTCGGACTGAAACCAAAGACTACTTCCGAAAATTGATCGAATATTGATGCACGTATAATTTTCATACGGAAAGAATTTCCTTTCTTCCATATAGGAGATTAAAGTTCTTAAATTATTCTAAGTGCCTCATCCAAATCTGTTATAATATCATCCGGATTTTCCAAACCGAATGCTAAACGAACACCGCCGGGGTCAATACCATGATCGAACAATTTTTCGGGCGGGATAGCAGAATGCGTCATCGAGGCCGGATGCTCAATAAGTGTTCTTGTATGTCCCAAGCTAACAGCTAGTGTCATAGTGTAAGAATGATCCGCAACATAATCCATAAACTTTTTGCCATTGGCTTTATTCTCTGCCGGTGTATTTCCTTTTAAACCAAAAAACAATAATGCGCCCGGAGCGAAGTTACCATTAAAATCCAGCATTTGCTTTTTTGCAACTTCATGAAACTTGAAAGAAACTAGACCGGGATAATTAACGTAAGCTACCTTAGGATGAGCGTCCAGATATTCAGCAATTTTCATTGATGATTTTATCTGATGTCGTTGACGAAGTCCAAGAGTTGGCAAGCCATATGTTAAAATTGCCCATGCGCTTTTAGTATTTAGGACAGCGCCAAAGTCTTTTCTAAAAAGAAGGATTAAATCTCTAAACTTTTTAGGACCGATAACAACCCCTCCCATGTCAGTTCCAAAACCGCCAATTCCCTTGGTTAGAGAGTGTACAACGAAATCAATTCCATGCTCAATTGGGCGCTGGCAGAATGGCGTAGAAAAAGTATTATCTACAACAGTATAAATCTTTTCTTCCGGCTTACGCGTTTTATTAATTTCTTTTACAGCAGCAACTATCGCGTGAATATCCACTATCTCCAAATTTGGATTAGCCGGAGTTTCAAAATATACTACGCGTGTTTTCTCTGTAACAACATTATCCAAATTCTTCGAATCGGTCAGATCAACTTGATTGACTTTGATATTTAACCGGGGATACCAATTTGTGAATAATGAAAAAGTACAGCCATATAAAGTATGGTGCGCTACTATTTCATCGCCGGTTTTAGCAAGAACACCTAAAGCTGCGGAAATCGCGCCCATTCCGGAAGAAAAACTTACAGCCATTTCGCCCTTTTCAACATATGCTAAGTTCTCTTCAAGCATATCTTTGTTTGGTTCACCAAGACGATCATAAATAAATATCGGGGATTTATCACCCTCTCCCTCTGTGTTTGCAAATTGCATGAAGCCTTGTGCACCTCTATCAACAGAATCCAATCTGAATGTAGTTGATGAGGAAATAGGAGCAGTTACGTGATGGGCATAATCCCACTTATCGGTTATTGCTTTTCCATAAATGATATGAGTATCCATTGAATACTTGGATTCATCCAAGTTGACATTTCTCTTATTTGAAGTTGAATTAGACATTTTGAACTCTTTTTTTAATAGCAGAAAATTAATGAAAAGAAATGATTAAACAAGTTGACTTTTGGGGTCTGGGCTTCACTTTACTTTGGTAATTTTTCCCGTTGCTAAAGGCGGGTGACGATTCCGATTGTGTGAATTGGAGAAGAAAGTTTTGTATTCACTCTAAATTAAATTTCTAAACGAAATTATGTTCGGCCATCCAATCGTCGTTGTAAATAGTTGAGAAATATTTATAGCCGCTATCGCAAAGGATAGTTACGATGTTTGCTTCGCAATTAATTTCTTTAGCCAGCTTAACAGCACCCCAAATCTTCGCACCACTAGATCCACCAACAATTATTCCCTCTTCGTAAGCAAACTTTTTTGTCCAACCAAAAGCTTTCTTCTCATCAACTTGATACATATCGTCAAGCAAATCTAATTGAGCAGTTTTGATAAGGAATTCATCACCTATTCCTTCAAGAAAATATCTTTGCGATTTTACAATTTCTTTCCGTTTGAAATAATCATAGAATATTGAGCCAACCGGATCTATGCCAATAATTTTTAGATTGGGATTCATCTCTTTCAAAAACTTGCCGGCACCGGTAATTGTACCTCCGGTTCCAATTCCGCCAATTAAAAAATCAACTTTACCATTTAGCTGTTCCCAAATTTCCGGACCAGTCATTTTATAATGAGTTTCATTATTATCTAGATTATTATGCTGATCGATGTAATACAAACTTGGATCGTTCGCACAGAGATTCACAGCAAAATTATTATACGATTCCGGATGTTCGGGTGGAAGACCAGCATTTACTTTTAGAACATCTACACCAAGAACTTCCAACATTTTAATTTTCTCTTTGCTGGTTGTATCCCGTATTACAATTTTAAGTTTGTAACCCTTGTGGCGGCACACAATTGCAAGACCCATTGCGGTATTGCCGGAAGAATTTTCCACAATTGTATCACCCGGTTTTATTTTCCCTTCGCGCTCGGCTTTCTCAATCATGAACAAAGCAATTCTATCTTTTATGCTTCCGCCGGGATTTGTGAATTCCAGCTTTGCATAAACATTAGCTTTTAGTCCTTTAGTAATATGATTTAACCGAACTAGCGGTGTATTTCCAATGGCATCTAAGATATTGTTATACTTCTGCGCAACCATCAAGTGTCCTTATCTTAAAATTGATTCCCTCGAAGAAAATCTTCTGCTGTCATGCGTTTTCTTCCTTCCGGCTGAATTTCAAGAAGTTGAATCTGGCCCAAAGAAGTATGCACAAATATTTCATGTTTTGTATTGATAATTTTTCCGGGTCCAAAATTCCTATCGTTTGGTGCCAGAATAATTTTGGATTTATATACTTTATAATTTGTGCCGTTATGATCAAAGAAAGCACAAGGATACGGGGATAGTCCTCTTACCAGATTGTGAATTTTCTCAGCCGGCTGGTTCCAATCTATCTTGCAAATCTCCTTTGTAATTTTCGGAGCCGGCGAGGTAAGCTTTTCATCTTGCCTTTGCAAATTGACATTGCCACTTCCAATAGCATCGATAGTACTAAGGACAACATCTGCACCACGGTTCATCAGTTTATCATAAATTGAGCCTAAATTATCTTCATCCTCAATCCGGATTCTCTCTTGCATTATAATATTGCCGGTATCGACTTTATCTTCAAGAAAAAAAGTTGTAACACCGGTTTCCATATCGCCATTAATTACGGACCATTGAATAGGAGCGGCTCCTCGATATTGAGGAAGCAAAGAACCATGCAGATTAAATGAACCGAATTTGGGAATTGAATAAACTACTTTTGGTAAAATTCTGAATGCAACAACTACAAACAAATCGGCATCAACGCCTTTTAATCGAGCAACAAATTCTTCATCATGCAAAGAGATTGGAGTAACAACTTCTAATTTATTAACAATTCCGAATTGCTTAACCGGTGTAAACGAAACTTGTCTGCCTCTACCCCTCTCTTTATCCGGAGCAGAAACAACAAGAACAACTTCGTGTTTGCTTTCAATAATTTTCCTTAAGGAAGGAATTGCAAACTCGGGAGTACCCATGAAAACTATTTTCATTAGCTAATAACCCAAATTAAAAGGTGAGATAAAATTGGCGGATTACTTCTCTGTGATTTCGTAATCAATTTCAATTTCGCGGTTCATAATCTTTGTCAATTCACTCTGAAGTTTTTTCTTCACATCTGCTGCAACACGGTCGGGAATCATCTTCCCAATCAAATGGTCATATTCATGAAGGATAACACGCGCCAAGAATTCATCGGCTTCAATTTCCCTTTCGTTCTCATCGGTGTCTATATACTTCACTTTAATTGTCTCGGCGCGTTCAACATCCGCTCTTAAGTGAGGTAAACTTAGGCAGCCTTCTTCATAAATCACTAACTCATCAGATTCCAGAACGATTTCCGGGTTTATAAAGACCATCGGTTTAAAATCTTTGTATCCATCTACTCCGTTCAAATCGATTACAAATATTGATTCGGAATAACCGATTTGGTTTGCAGCAAGACCAACTCCGTTGGCATTATGCATAGAATCGAGCATATTTTTAATCTTAACAATTAGTCCATCCGTTACTTTCTTAACGGGTTGAGCTTTTTGTCTAAGAATTTTATCGCCGTAAACTGTAATTGGTTTTATTGCCATGGTTTTAATGAATTTCTACGAGAACTTCTTCTGCGCTTAAGTCTTTATAAAGTATAACTTCGGTTGAACAAAACAGCATTCTAATAAGTAGGCGAAAGATAATTAACATTTGCTGAAGTACAAAAGATAGGATTAAAAAATAGGATGGAGTACGTGGAATAAATTTTCCGATAATGTTATATACCAAGACACCAAGAGCTCCAATAACAGCAACAATCAAAAATACAGTAAAAACTTTGCTGAAATGATCTCGGATGAACAGAATGGCATTGTAGAACTCCTTAAAGAATTTGGTTTTATCATTCACAGCAAGAGAAATTTTTGAATAATCTGAAAGTAACGTTACCACACCAATCATAAATATTAGAAGAATGTATCTAAGTCCTTTTAGAATGAAATCCATCCAAACATTTTCCGAATCCTGATAACCGGAAGTAATTAGCAAGCCAAGCCAGTCATAAATTTTGATTGCAAGCGCATAAAATAGAATAGAAATGAGTAGCACCTTCAAGAATCGGAAAAAGAATCTAACTCCGCCAAAAAAGAAATCTACAATATGATTTTTTTCGGGTGTATTGAAGATAGAAACTAACCCTCCCAAGAAGAAAGTCTGTAAAAGAATATATATTGCAACCATAGAGTAAATACTAAGAGGAATTTGATCCAACTGAATTTGGTAAAGATGCCTGAACTGAAGAAACCACATGTAGTCAAAATTTTCCATCAGCTTATCACTGATGACAGAATGAGAAAGATTAATCGCTAAGAGATTATAGATTGGAACAGTAAGCACCAAAGCACTTGCTGCGTTAATCACCCACATCAGAATCACAATTTTCATATTATGAAAAACAGAACGGCTTCCTTGAACGAGCGTTGCATTAATTGTCACTATCATCCGATACTTCCCAATATCATCAGTGCATTTTGAACCCAGAAAAACCAACGAGTAGAAATTGATAATGCAGCATAATTTTTTTCTTCCAAAGTGTAGGAATTATTCGCAAAGTTTATATCTAAAATGTTTTTGCGGTGCGGGTCAATCTCCGCATAAGAAACTTTATTCACCGTAGTGAATTTGAAAATTTTCCACTTCTCTACCCCATTCCACTTTCGTATCAAAGTGTTTTTATCAGTCACCAAAGCAATTTCTGTTTTGAAAACACCATCGCCCAATCTCTCTACAAGTACCTCATATTCTGTATCTGATGTTTGTTGAACAGAAGTTACTCTGTAATCAAAACTTTTTGATGAACGATAAAATTCATCAAAGAACCAAGTCATGTCTTCCCTCTGATTGCGGTTCACAACATCAAAGAAATCTTTTGCCGTTGGATGTTTATATTTATAGGAATTGTAATAGTCTTTCAGAATCTGCATCATCTTTTCTTGGCCCAAGTATCGTTCAAGTGTAAGCAAAACTAGTTCGGGTTTGTTATAAGCGTTAACAACGTAGGACAAACGAGTTGGAAGCTTATAAGAAGTGTCGGCAATTGTTCCAACATTTAGATTAGCATAATAATTTGTTATTGCTCTTGTTCCTTCTGTAACGAATATATCAGAGAGAATATAAATAAGGGGAATATCGCTGTATGACAGAAAATTCAATCCGAAAATTGGCACATACTGAGCAACCTTAAAACTCTCAAGTATTGGTTGATGATAAGCATACATAATTTTTGTAGCGATATAAGAAGTAAAGCCTTCGTCGAGCCAAGCTTCTGTTACTTCGTTGTTGGCAATTAGTCCATGATAGAACTGATGAGAAAACTCGTGAGCGACTAAATATTCCGGCCATCCGGTATCTTTGCGTGCAAAAAGTTCAGCCCCTACAGTAAACAAAGTCGGATATTCCATTCCGCCAGATGCAGATGTACGAGGAACATCAACAAGAGTTACTGCTTGGTAAGGATAAATTCCAATGTGATCTTCAAAGTATCTAAGACAGTCCTTTACTACTTGAAAATAACGTTCGAAATACTTTTCTCTTTCCGGTTGAACAAAGGCAATGATCTGGATTTGAGAACCATCTTTTCTGGAATAAATTTCTTCCCTCTCAAGAATTTCATCTGTGACTGTCCATGCAAAATCGTGTACACCAGATTGTACGATGTTGAAAATCGTCGAGTTATGAGTCTCGGAAGTGCTTTCAATTATACCCGTGGAAGCAATCTTAAAATCCTTGGGAACTTCGATCTTAGCAGTGTAATCTCCAAAATCAGCATAATAATTTTGATAAGGGTGATATTGGTTGCAAGTCCACTCCCCTTTTTCAAAGACACCTATTTTAGGAAACCATTGCGAAATGAAATAAAAATTTCTTCCGCGTGCAGCACCAAATCTTCTTACTGATATAGGAATTTTAAGAGAGTATTCAAAGTAAAGTTTTACAGAATCTCCGGGATTTATCCACTCGTCCAGTCCAATTCTTGCCACTGTACTATCATGAAAGTTTGGAATATCCGGCTGAATGATCTCCAAGTCCTTTTCAATTCCTTCAATTTCGCACTTAGAAATCTCCAGATGAGTTTGGTTTTGCGGTTTCAATGGGAAAGCTTTTGCAAACAAAGTTTTGTTGCTTCCGTATGCATTCGAATATAGATGTAACAGAATTTCTTTGGTTGAGTTTTTAGTCTTATTGATCCAAAGAATATTTTCTTTTACAAAAATCTTTTTCCTTTCAGCGCTAAAGATTATATCAAAGTTATAACTTGCACGACGCTCAACTTTATTATACTCGCTCTTAAGTATTCCATTTTTATAATAATCTAAAGAATTGAATTTAGAATTTGCAGATGGTTTTCTTTCCTCATCGAGAAGAAACATTGCCGCAGAGAGAATCAGCAAAAGAGGTATAAATAAAAACTTTTTCATAATGATTAAAATTAATCGCAAAACTATTTTTAATCAACTTCTATATTTGAAATGAAATGCGTACTATAAACAAAAAAAGCGGCTGGGAAGGCCGCTCTTTTTGCTGTTTCTCTCTACTTACTTTATTTCTATTGTTTTCGGTTTCAGCCTGTCATGCTTTGGAAGCTTAACATTTAGAATTCCATTCTCAAGCTTAGCATCAATCTTTGTCTCATCTACGCTATCGGATATTTTGAATCTGCGGTAGTAGTTCCCGATTTCAGTCTCTTTGAGAACGAATTTGTTGTTCACGTTTTGCTCGTAATCAATTCTTCCCATGATTACAAGATTCCCCTCTTCCAATTTAATTTTTACATCATCTTTTTTTACACCGGGCATTTGAGCTGTAAGGTAATAGTCTTCCATTGTCTCGTAAATATCTACCAATGGAGCTATCCATGATTCTTTTTCTAAAGCTTCGTCCCAGCTTTTTTTATTTGTTACTTCTACTTGTTCTTTTACTTCAGACATTTCTGCCTCCATCTATTTTATTATTCACTACAAAATTATTTGTCATCAACAACTTCGTAAGATGCATCTTGTACTTCGCGGTCATCTTTCTTTTGCTCTTGCGAAGCTGATTGCTGCTGTCCGCCAGATGCTTGGCCTTCATGGAAATCCGGTCCGGGCTGTGCGCCGCCTTGAGCACCTGGCTGAGAATACAACTGTTGAGCAATTTCATTCCATACTTTTGAAAGACTTTCGGTTGCAGCTTTGATTGTATCAGTATTGTTGGTCTTCAAAGCATCTTCAACTTTTTGAACTTCTGCTTCCAATCTGGTCTTTTGCTCGCTTGTAATTTTATCCTTCATCTCTTCCATTTGTTTCTTTGTCTGGAACACGAGATTATCGGCTTGGTTTCTAACTTCTACTTCTTCTTTTTTCTTTTTGTCTTCTGCTGCATGTTCTTTAGCAGATTGTTTCATCTTTTCAACCTCATCTTTGCTTAATCCGCTGGAGGAAGTGATGCGAATACTCTGTTCTTTACTTGTGGCTTTATCTTTAGCTGCAACATGTAAGATTCCGTTTGCATCAATATCAAAAGTTACTTCTACTTGTGGTATGCCGCGCGGTGCCGGTGGAATTCCATCCAGGTGAAAACGGCCAAGAGTTCTGTTATCGTGAGCCATTGGTCTCTCACCTTGCAGAATGTGAATCTCAACCGAAGGCTGATTATCTGATGCTGTCGAGAAAACTTCACTCTTCTTTGTTGGAATCGTTGTATTAGATGGAATCAAGACGGTCATAACACTTCCAAGAGTTTCAATTCCTAGAGAAAGAGGAGTTACATCCAACAAGAGAACGTCTTTAACATCGCCCGCTAAAACTCCACCTTGAATTGAAGCTCCGATAGCAACAACTTCATCCGGGTTAACGCCTTTGTGCGGTTCTCTTCCGAATAATTGCTTTACTAGTTCTTGTACTTTTGGAATTCTTGTTGAGCCGCCAACTAAAATCACCTCATCAATTTGAGAAGCGGTAACACCGGCATCTTTAATAGCTCTTTCGCAAGGACCTTTTGTTCTTTCAAATAAATCATCTACCAATTGTTCGAACTTCGCACGGCTAATATTCAAGTTCAAGTGTTTCGGACCTTCTTGTGTAGCTGTAATGAACGGAAGATTTACGTCAGTCTGAACTGATGACGATAATTCAATTTTAGCTTTTTCAGCAGCTTCTTTCAATCGCTGAAGAGCCATTGGATCTTTCCTGAGATCAATACCTTCTTGTTTCTGAAATTCATCAGCCAAGAAATCAATTAATCTCTGGTCAAAATCATCGCCGCCAAGGTGTGTATCACCGTTTGTAGATTTAACTTCGAACACGCCTTCGCCTAATTGAAGAATTGAAATATCAAAAGTACCTCCGCCAAGATCGTAAACAGCAACAATCTGGTCTTTATGCTTTTTATCCAAACCGTAAGCCAAAGCGGCAGCAGTTGGTTCATTTATTATTCTTCTCACTTGAAGTCCGGCAATTTCGCCAGCATCTTTAGTTGCTTGTCTTTGTGCGTCATTAAAGTAAGCCGGAACAGTAATTACGGCTTCAGTTACTTCTTGTCCAAGATAATCTTCGGCTGTCTTTTTCATTTTTTGAAGAACGAGCGCTGAAATTTCCGGTGGAGAATAAAGACGGTCCCCAATTTTTGCTCTAGCCGAACCATTATCGCCGGCAACAACTTCATACGGAACTTCCGAAATTTCTTTATCTACTTCGCTTCTCACACGACCCATGAAACGTTTAATTGAATAAACAGTATTCTTAGGATTAGTTACAGCTTGTCTTTTAGCCGGTTGCCCAACAAGTCTTTCGCCGCTTTTTGTGAAAGCAACGACAGACGGAGTAGTTCTTCCGCCTTCGCTATTTGGAATTACAACCGGTTCGTTCCCTTCCATAACAGCAACGCACGAGTTAGTAGTCCCTAAATCAATTCCTATAATTTTTCCCATTTCCTTTTCCTTGTTAAATAAGTGAGAGAAAAGAGCTGAAGATTACTTCAGCTCTATTACTTTTTCGCTTTGTACTTTTGCTTCTAATTTCTTTAGTGAAACATTAAGAATTCCATTCTCGAACTTTGCCTCAACATTTTCAGAATCAACTTCTGATGGAAGGGTAAAGCTTCTTTTGAATGAACCATAAACTCTTTCGCTTCTGTAAAAATTTTTATCTTTTTGTTCAGATTCTTTTTTCTTTTCACCTTCAATCGTCAAAATGTTATCTTGCAAAGTGATTTTAATGTTCTCTTTCTTAACACCAGGAATTTCAGCAGCCACGTTTATATGACTTTTTTCCTCTGAAATATCGATTCTTGGTGAGAAAGAATCTGTAATGTTGAATCCATGTGAAGAAAAATCATCGAAATATCTTTGAATTCTATCATGGATTGTTTCAAACTCTCTAAGTGGTTCGAATTTGATGAGTGTCATTGTAACCTCCATTTAGTTATTGTTTTTGCTATTACAGTTACAAGACAAGTGCCAAACTCATTTATTACCCTAACTAATTAAATTATAAGCCGTTAGAGAGAATAATAGAAAAATTAACTTTTTTGAAAGAATGTCCGAATAATGATCAGAGTGCCGGTAGTGCAGTTGATTATGACATGATTTACGCCAAATATTCCGGAGGATAAATGTTTAATATAGAAGAATTCGATATAAAGCTGGATACCGAAGTTATAGGTAGAAGTTTTATTTATAGCGATGAAGTTGATTCAACAAATTCATTATTGCTGAATAGCAGAGAGTTTAATAGCCACGGTACAGTAATCCTTGCCGAGCATCAAAAACATGGCCGTGGGAGAAAAAATAGAGAGTGGTATAGCAACTCAGGTCAAAATTTAACTTTCTCCATTTTACTAAAAGGCGAATTCAATCAAGAACAAGTAAATTTAATAAATCTTGGTGCGGCAATTTCGGTGGCTCAAGCTTTAGAGAATTTGTTTCAATTGAATATTGAACTTAAATGGCCTAATGATGTTTTAATCCAAAAGAAAAAAGTTTGCGGAATACTACTGGAATCAACTTCCAAGGGGAATGTGTTGAGCAAAATTGTAGTTGGAATTGGCATTAACGTGAACCAGCCCAACTTTCCGGGTAAATTTGATATTCCACCAACTTCAATCAGAAAAGAATTCCATGATGAAGTTAGCCGGGAAAAATTGTTGAGCGAAATACTCAATAATTTTGAAAACAATATGGACCTTTCGGAATCCAATCCGCAAAAAATTCTGGACGATTGGCGCTCGCGCTGCAAAATGCTTGGCGAAAAAGTTAAAGTTGTTGAAGAAGACCAAACGAAATATGGAATTTTTCAAGATATTGATACTGATGGCTTCATGCTTCTAAAGGTTGGCGAGAAAATAGTCAAAATTCATTATGGCGATGTTAGCATAAGATGAATTTGATGAAAAAGCCGATCTACTTTGATAACGCCGCAACAACACCGGTTCATCCAAAAGTTTTCGAGAAAATGAGGCCGTTCTTGGAAGAAGAATTCGGGAATCCTTCTTCTATTCATTCGTTTGGAAGAAAAGCTAGAGTTGCAATTGAAGAAGCAAGAGAAGTAATTGCCGATTTTATCAATGCAAGTCCCAGCGAAATATATTTTACTAGCGGCGGAACTGAAGCTAACAATTTTTTAATTAGAGGGATTACCGAAACTGAATTTTCCGAAAGCGGGAAAAATGAAATTGTTACTTCTACAGCAGAACATCATGCTGTATTAGATACGTTTGAACACTTACATAAATCCGGATTCAGAAATATAATCCTCACAGTTAATTCGCAAACTGAAGTTGAAACAACTTCTATACAAACAGTTCTTACTGAGAATACCTCCGTAGTCTCTCTTATGCATGTAAATAATGAAACCGGTTCTGTTAATCAAATTCAAGATTTTGTGCATGTTCTTAAAATGAACAAAATCTACTTCCATACAGACGCTGTGCAGAGTTTTGGTAAATTGCCAATCGATGTTAAGAAGATGGAAATTGATGCTCTAAGCGGATCGGCACATAAAATTAATGGTTCCAAAGGAATTGGATTTGCTTACGCAAAAAGCGGGACACCATTAGCGCCAATACTTTTCGGCGGATCGCAAGAAAGAAATAGAAGAGGCGGAACTGAAAATATCTCCGGTATTGTCGGGCTAGCAGAAGCAGTAAGAATTAGAAAAGATACGATGAATGATGTATTTCAACATGTTCAAGCATTAAGAAACACTTTTCTAAGTGGGATACTAAGTCTAGATGACAAAAATATTTTTGTAAATGGCGGATCAGATGCACTTCCATATATTCTAAGTTTAACATTGAGTTCAGAATATTACAAGAATGACTCTGATTCGATGGTGATGTTTTTAGATATTAACGGACTAGCGGTTTCCAGCGGTTCGGCATGCACCAGCGGTACAATAAAGGCTTCTCATGTAATTTTGGCAAGCGGTTATAAACCGGAAGATGCAGCCGGAACAATCAGATTTTCATTTGGTTACCAAAACACTTTGGCAGAAGTTGAACAAGCTTTAGAAATAATGAAAATGTTTTTAAGGAAATTTAGGAAGTAGCTATTTTTCCCTATCAACAATTTTCTTTAGACTTTCCGCCATGGATTCAAATGCTTTTACAAACCTCAAACCAAGCCAGAATACAAAACCAATTGCAGCAATATAAATTAAAGGAACAAAAAGCATAAGCATTTCTGTCGCGCCGAACATACTCCCTCCAATTTAATTTCCCAAGTAATCTGCTAACTGAGCTACTTTCTCTTTTAATTGCTTTCTGTTAACTATAAAATCTACAAATCCGTTTTCCAGAAGAAATTCTGATCGCTGAAATCCTTCCGGCAAATCTTTGCCAATTGTTTGCTTAATAACTCTCGGTCCGGCAAAACCGATCAAAGCTTTTGGTTCTGCAATGATTACATCGCCAAGCATAGAATAACTTGCAGTTACTCCGCCGGTGGTCGGATCAGTCAAAATCGAAATGTACGGGATATGAGCTTCTGCTAAACGCGCTAAACGTGAACTTGTTTTTGCCATTTGCATTAGAGAATAAGCGCCTTCCATCATTCTTGCGCCTCCGCTCTGACTAATAATTACCATTGGAATTTTTTCTTCATAAGCTACATCAATCGCTCGGGCAATTTTTTCTCCAACAACGCTTCCCATACTTCCACCGATGAAACTAAAATCCATACAAGCAAACGAAATCTTCTTCCCCTCAACTTTACCGGTTCCGGTTTTCACGGCATCATTCATACCGGATTTTTTAATTGTAGCAGAAATTCTATCGGAATATTTTTTTGTGTCGGAAAAATGAAGAGGATCACCCGACTTCATCTTTTTGTCCAATTCCTTAAATGTCCCTTCATCAAACATGATTGAAACATACTCTTTGCTTCCAATACGAAAATGGAAATTGCATTTTGGGCAACACCAAAAATTTACTTCCAATTGTTTAGTGTGAATAATTTCGCCGCAATCATCACATTTACGCCATTGACCATCCGGCAAATCAGTTTTTTTACTGTCACGCGATATATTTTCTTTCTTTCTGGTAAACCAACCCATTATGCTTTTCTCTTAAGAATGTTTGCTGTTAATGTTATTACTTGATTTGGCCCGTTAGGATCGTTAGAATAAATTGTAACTGTTCTTGTAAAAATACCTTCTCTGTTAGCAGTGTCAAGTTCAATTCTAACGTTTCCGTTTTGCCCCGGGTTTAACTTTTTACTGCTGACTAAAGCCGCAGTACACCCGCAAGATGTTTTTACATCTTGAATTTCAAGTACACCATTGCCGGCGTTTTTCAATCCGATTTTTACTTCGACGAGTTTTCCCTCTTCAACATTTCCAAAATCATACTGGTTCTTATCAAGTTTAAGCTTGGGGATCTTAACTTCAGCCGGCTTCGATTCATTTTTCTGAACCACAACACAGGTAAAGTTAAATTTGAAATCGGGAGTTTTTGGGTCGTTCGTCATTACATAAACATATGAGTTGTTTGGCATAGCTCGAGCAGATTGCTTCGTCGTTCCTCCTCGCAATGACGGAAGTGTGGGTCTTGTCGGATCTTGAGAATTCA
>CAZEDR010000001.1:23307-30339 GCA_964510975.1 uncultured Melioribacter sp.
AACATATTTTTCTTGTGGGCCCAATCTACCGGCAGAATTAAATTCAACCTTAAGCGAAGTTTTCTCGCCCGGTTTTAATTCCTTTTTATCGGGTTGTGCAGCTGTACATCCGCAAGATGCTTGCACATTATTGATTATCAAATTTGCAGTACCGTCATTTTTAATTTCAAAAGTTGTATTTACAACTTGGCCTTCAACAACGGTTCCAAAATCATGAAATGTCTTTTTAGCACTTATTTTGGGTGCATTAAATTGCGCAACAATATTTCCGAAACTAACCAATAGAAATAGAAAATAGATCTTTTTCATTTTTTCACCTTTCCGATGAATTCCTTTATGTAATTTGGTTCTAAATTATCGTAGTCAAAAGTTAACAATTCTGATCCAAATAAATAAGCCCACTTGGCTACATAACTAGCATGCAGCTGGGTATTTAATAATTCAATTTCAGCAACAATTGCATTGCCATAATTAGTTTCGTTGCTGTTAATTTTATTTTTTATTTCACTTTTGTCTATCAACTCTAATGGAGAAATCGTTTCAACACTACCCCTCTCCGACTTATACTTTGCACAATATACTTCATCAATGCTTGCGTTTGTGATTATATTGAAAATCTGGTTTCGGGGCAAGGCTTCCGATATTTGAAGAGAGAACGCATCAAAAGTAGGAACCGGAATTAAACCGAGCGAACTTCCGAATGCTAAACCTTTTACAGCCGCCATTCCAATTCTTAAACCGGTGAATGAACCTGGACCCATAGAAACAGCAATTGCTTTTACATTCTCAAGCTTGATTTCAGATTGAAGTAGAACAGCATCCACCATGTTAATAAGCTTCTGAGAATGTATGTGCTTTTCAAGATAGTTAAGTTCTATAAAATTCATCTGATCGAGCAAAATCGCGACGCTACACATCTCTCCAGTTGTTTCTACTGCAAGTATTGGAAATGGATTATTCATGTCTGTCAATTTTTATTTTGCGCGATCCTTCATTAAGCTGACTAATTTCAACTGCATAATACTTTTTAGGAAGAACTTCTTCAAACATATTTGCCCATTCGATGAAAACAATAGAATCCAGAGAAGCCAGATATTCACCGAAGCCAATATCATGTAGTTCTTCAATCTTTTTGATACGATAAAAATCCACATGTACAATTTTAGTATTGCCGGAGTACTCGTTTACAATTGCAAAACTAGGGCTGGAAGTAGTTTCGATTGCGAATTCTTTGCATATGCTTTTCACAAAAAAGGTTTTGCCGCTGCCGAGATTACCATTAAGACAAATTACATCTCCAATACTCAGTAGCTTAGAAAAATCTGCAGCGACCTCTGAAGTCTCCTCTTCGGAATTCACAATCTTTTCAAATGGAAGCAACACTACGCCTTACTCTCCATAGTTACAACCGGAAGAATCATTTCTTCCATAGATATACCACCATGCTGAAAACTGTCTTTGTAATAGCTTAGATATTTATGGTATTCGGTTGGATAAACAAAGTAAAAGTCTTCCTTCGAAATTATGTAGCTAATAGTAACACCACGCTTAGGCAATTTGTAGTCGCTCGGATTCTTTATATAGATCGCATGTTTATCATCAACCTTAAGGTTTCTGCCAAACTTAAATCTGAGATTAGCAGATGCCTCTTTATCTCCCAATACTTTAGCGCCGCGCTGAGTGCGAATGCTTCCGTGATCTGTCGTTAGCACAATTCTAGCTTTGGGAATACTTGCAACAGCTCTAAAAGTATTTAACAATGAGGAGTGCTGAAACCAAGTATTAGTTAATGATCTGTATGCGGCTTCATCGGGTGCAATTTCTTTAAGAATTTCTGAATCTGAGCGGCCATGCGCAATCATATCCAAAAAGTTTACTACTACTGCCATGAAGTTTGTTTTTTTGTGTGAAAGAATATTCTGCTCAAATGCTCTTCCAACATCTGGATCAATAATCTTCATGTATTTCAAATCGTTCTTTAGCGTTATTTTCCTTCTATTTAGAAGCAGCTGAAGCAAATCCTTCTCATACTTGTTCATACTGTTTTCATCATCACTCATAGTCGTCCACAAATCGGGGTAATGTTTCTCTATCTCCGAAGGATACAAACCGGCAAACAAAGCATTTCTAGCATATGGAGTTGCTGTTGGTAAAATCGAGTAATAATAATCTTTCTTAATGTTGAATAAGTCCGTAAGGTGTTTCTCCATAACCAGCCACTGATCTAAACGCAAACAATCAATCACGAAAAAGAAAAGGGGGCCGTCGAAATTCTTCAGTTGTGGAAGAACATATTCATCAACAATTTGTGGAGAAAGAATTGGAGCTTCATCCTTCTCAGTTGAATCGATCCATTTCTTATAATTTTTCTCAACAAATTTTGCAAATGCTTGGTTACATTCTTTCTTTTGCTCAACAAGCATTTGGCGCAAATCAATTTCGGGATGTTCATCCAGTTCCATATCCCAGTTGACGAGCTTCAAGTAAATTTCCATCCAGTCAGTATAATTCGGATCGAGCGTTAACAAGCGATTAATCTCGTTGAAAGCGTTGAGATAATCTTTCTGAACATATTCGCCGGAAATTTTTTTGCTTTCTAGAAATTTTTTGCAGACAAGCAATACTTGTGAAGGAAGAACCGGCTTGATTAGATAATCACTAATCTTGCTTCCAATTGCATCGTGCATTAAGCTTTCTTCTTCACTCTTTGTAACCATTACAACGGGAATGTTGGAGTTGAATTCTTTAATCTGCTGAAGAGTTTCCAGCCCGCCAAGACCGGCCATCATCTCATCAAGAAAAATTAGATCATACTGTTTGTTCTTAACTTCAGCAATTGCATCTTCACCATTTGTTGCAGTATCAACTTCATAACCTTTTTCATTAAGAAAGATTATGTGCGACCTAAGCAATTCTATTTCATCATCAACCCAAAGGATTTTATTCTTTTTCATACTTACTCGATTTAAGGTTTCAATCTTGCGGGCTAAAGCCCATCTTGACTGGGATTATTAATAACCACACGCTTCCCGCTTCGACTTGCGTCTTCAACGAGGCGAGAGCGTGAGGTTAAGAAATGAACTTATTTATTCCGGACTTTAGTCCAAATACTATTGAATTGAAATTCTAACATCAACACCGGCTTCGTTAGTTGTTGTTGGCGGAATACGTGAAGCACCTTCCGGTTCGATGCTTGTCCTTCTGTAAAAGATTGATAGCGTTACTCTGGAACTCATAACATAACGAATCTTAGGTTCGATTGTTGTATTCGTTTTACCTTCTTGCGGTTTGCCTTCTTCTTTGAAATCATCCATCTCATAAATTATGCTGGAAGTTTTTCCTCTTGTATATGCAATTGAAATTTCTATATCGTTCCTCAAATCAATTCCAAATAAAGGAAGCGAGAAACCGGATTTACTATAACTTGCAGAAACGTTTATATCCTGAGAAAATGCTTGAGTAATATTTCTTGTTGTTACACCCAAACTATAGCCGGTCTTAGTTGAATAGCGAACTGAACTTTGGAAATTTCCTCCAAACAGTTCATCAAAATTGAATGTTAAGCCAACTAGAGGATTGAAAGCATAATCAACTTTCTGTGTTTGGACTTCTTGGTTACCATCCGGATTAATTTTCCATCCTTCGCTGTAATTAGAATCGTAACTATGATTTAGCGAAACACGTTTTGCAAATTTGAAGATGGAAAGTTGTTCAAGTCCGTTCCATGTAAACGACCAGTTCGGTCTCGGTATATAATTCATTACTTTTTGCAAGAATGGTACTTTTGATAGAAGCGATAAAGTTTCAAATCCTTCTACGAATGCAGTCGATAAACTCTTGCTGGGATCAACAGCTCCGGCATCATAAAGTTCGTGAACCCGCTTGATACCATTATTTAAGAATGAAAACATAAGTACCGGAGGTAATGACAAAAAGGTTCTATCAATTGTTCCGCTTGAAACTTGATTAGAAATAGTTGGAATGCCATTTTCATCCGTTTGAATCGTTACCGTTTTATTTATTCCCCAGCCAACTCTCCAACGTAAGTCAACTTGAGCTCCTTCCCACAATGGTTTCGATGTTTTTAGATCAATATCATTCTTATGTGAATAACTATCTTGCAAATTGCCAAGCGCGGCGCGAGGGCCAACATCGTTTGAGAATCCAAGCATAAACATTCTGCTCGGACCCTTATCCCAATCGTATTTAGCGCCAAAGAAATTATTAAAGCCGGTTCCGTTTCCTAAAAGTCCGCCGCCCGAATATGTACTGCTCTGAGAAAAGTTTACGCTAATCTGATCGTAATCGAACAACAAAAATTTAACACCCAGTTTTAGATATTCTAGAGATCTTGTTATTGGGCTGACTCCCGGAGGTATTGTATCTCTATCCATCATTAATGTTGAATCATCAACAGCGAGTGCAAGTGAATCTTTTCCAATATTTAGAGAATCGCCGGCAATTGGATTTATTAGAGAATCTGCTTTCATGATTTGCTTTGGCTGCTGAGTTACTCTTTCGGCTCCTCTACCACTTCTTCTTCCTCCGGTTCTTCCGCCGGTTTCCGGTTGAATAATAACCGGAGCTGTTTTTATTTCTTCTTTAGTTTCAAACAATGGAGCAAAAATAGACTTCAAGCGGATTGTCATTCCGGCCGATATACGATTAGAATAACCGGCACTTCTTCCCAGCTCTTTCTGCTGGAAGTTATTTTGCCATGAATAACTTGCCGAATAAGAAGCGTTCAGATTTAAGAAATTGTTTAATCCAAACCATGTTGGCACTTTGGGATTTGAGCGTAAATCGAACGACTGTTTATAATTGAAATCCTTTCCAAAGAATGCGCCGGAGAAAATTTCTTTCCAAATTTGGCTCTCTTGTTTTTCAATTCCTTCATCAACAAGTAAATATGCTAATGTAGATTGAACATCAAAATTATATGCAAGTCCTAAGTTCAAAAATCCGCCTTCTGTAAATGTCCAGTTAATACCGGCTCCTCTATTTGCAGAGAAGTCTCTTTGTATATCCGGCTTATTCACATTGGAACGAGACTGAGAATAACTTCTTTTCCTCATCAAAGTAAATGAAGTAGTAAAAGATTGTGGAGTAAAGTAAAACTTCATGTCTTTGTATTCGCTGAATACATCGAAGAAGTATCCAACAATAGGAATATCAGCCGGCTTAAAGAAAAGATCGCGGCTAAAGTTAACTGAATAATTTGCACCGGCATTCCAAACCCATGCTTCGCTGTTTTTGTAGATAGGACTTCTATTAAATGTTTTATTGTAATTGAAGTTAAGACTGATGTTATTAAAGATGTCTCGTATATACCATGCATCAGTAGGAATCTTAAATCTAATATTAGAAACATTCCACGTTTCCGATACGCCGACAGTTTGAGTTACGTTCTTAATCGAATCAACTTTAGATTCGATTTCTAATTGGCTCAATCCCAATTCGGCAAGTTTTTTCCTTTCGGCGTTTTGTGCTTCCGAAACTTTAATATCTGTTCCGGGCAAATACAATGGATTAGATGCATTCTCATTTCTAGAATAATTCACTCGCAAGTTACTTCCGGTTAAATTCACCGGAATAAGTTTGAGCACATCAAAATCCACAGACATTCCCCAGTTGAGAACATCTTCTCTTGAGCCAAATCGATCCGATATTTTGTGGAAGTATGGATTTGTTTGACTTGCATTTACACTTATGCGCATCAAATCTGCCAACTGTAATGAAGCATTAGCCGAATAAGCCCAGCCTGGAGTTTGCTCAGCTTCAAGTACACGAAGTTCGTTCACCCAAACATTACCGCTTACCGCTTGTCCCTTAGAACCTTTATTCTCCGGGTTGATAATACCAATAGTAAAGAAGGATACCTTTGTAAGAGATGGATTTCCTTTTATACCATAATAGTGCCCCGGTAAATTTTCTATTGGAACAAGATACTCGGTTTTTAGCGAGTCCGGTCTTGTTTGTTTGATAGAAGTTAAATCCGAAAACTTAAGACTAACTTCATTCCAATCTGCTTGAACCGGCTGGCGATACTCGTAATAGTTTAGAGTATCGGAACCGAATCTTAAATAAATTTCCGAAGCATAATTTGTATTATCCACATAATGTGAAACTGAACCGTCAGCATTTTGTAAATCACCATGTAAAAACAACTTCAATTCTTTGTAGTTAAATACGTCAAGCGGACGGGCTAAATAACGAACTACCTCTCTCTTATCGCCATCTTTCAAATTAGTAAGAAGAAGATTTAACGACTGCTCATTCTTCTGAATATTATATTCCGGCTGAGTTCTATCTCTTTCACGTTCAACACCTGGAGGAGAATAATAATCAAGATTGTCTTCAACGTTTACAGTAGAGATTGTTAACACTGTATCATCAACGGTAACAGTCGGAGGAGTTAAAACTTTTTGCCACTGACTTCCAACCAAATTCATTTCGGCAAAACGAAGATGAACGCGCTTATTGATTCCGCTAACCCATATTCTAAATGTTTCAACAACAGAAAAACTAGGATCGCCTACTTTTTCTACCCAATCCTTCAAAGGTATTTTGAACAAGAACCAACCCTTATTACTTCCTCCACCTTGAACAAAAGGATTAGCTTTGGTTGTATCAAGTGGAACTTCGTAACGGAAATAACTATTTGTTCTATCCAAAGTTTTGTTGCGGTTCAAATCTTCCGTATCCGGAATCCTGCCTATCTCTAAAGAAGAAGCATTTCCTTCCGTACCATTTTGATTAATATAATCATCCGTAACTGGATCAGTTCTTTGCTGATATGAATAATTATCATTGTTTGGATCTGGATTACTTGTTGAATTGTAATCGGGTTCACCAACGTCTTTAATTCCATCCATACCGGTATCTTCACCATCATCCACCAAGTCATTATCATTTTTATCTTCTGTATCAAGCTTTCTATTTGGCATTACATCTTCACTGATCTGTCCCAAATCGATATGCATTTTCGCGCCGGCCGGTGCAGAAACAACATTCACCCAAAACTCAATAAAC
>CAZEDR010000001.1:30358-41243 GCA_964510975.1 uncultured Melioribacter sp.
TAGGTGGCAGTTTCCAGTTATTATCGAGTCTTTACTCGATATTCTCTTCAATCAGATTATTTGCTGTTGAAGAAAGGGGTTTCATTATTCCGCCCCAATTCTTTGTCATATCGGTAAGAGTCGGTGCTGCATTATAGAAACCTCTTTGATCTGGTAGGTAAACAAAATCCAAAGTTGTAATTTGTTGTCCCTCAGGTGCGGCTTGCTTACGATCACCATAGATATCTTTAATATTTACATTAGAAGGAATAAAGTTGAACCAAAAGGTTTTAGCCTTATAATTCATTTGCTCAGTTTCGGGAAGCAGATTAATAAGTGGAAGTCTATCGGGAAGACTCGCATCGTGCCAAGAACCATAAGCTTCAACCAGAGGAATTGTACGTTTAGCGCCTTCAAAATCATCAACGTATGCAATGCTCTTTCCACCGTCACTGGCAATAGTACTTTTCTTTGTATTAGGATCGGGATCGATGTAAGCCATCTCGGCATTAAGGGTTAAAGTGGAAGGCGCGCTAGTTGAGATCAACTTATCTAATGCTTTTGTTATAAAAGGCAAGTTTACGTTTGTCTTAAAATCTACACCAAATATCGAGTTGTTTAAAGGTTCTTCACCTATTCTTACTTTGTCGCTAAGAGTCTGCTGATTAAGATTCAAGAAAGAAAAGCCAAGCGAAGTTTCCCGGTTAAATTCAAAAAGTCCTCTAAAGCCAAGCATCGTTTTAGATGCGAGTGTAAATAAATCATTTTGCTCACTAGTAATTTTTAGATCGGCACCGGGAACAAGCGCATTATCATTCCTAATAATTACTTGACCTAAATTATAATCAACTTCATAATCAACACCGGCTTGCAATGGCGAACCATTGAGCAAAACACGAACCGAGTTTTCAACTACGTTAAAGCCAATATTTATGTTAGCAGAAACATCGGCAGAATATTCGCCAACCATTATGAATTTATCTTTAGCACGATCTTGTTTAGCAAATGTAATCGAAGTATCGTACACCGCCGGGAATCTATATTCTGCCGGTAAGTTTTCCGGAAAATCTCTTTTAAACGGTTCAAGCACCGGAAAAATTATTTCTCCGGTTTCGGGCAAGATTGTTCTATCCGAGAAAAAATCGAACGCTTCATCCTGGGTTGTTCTCGTCATACTTTTATCAGTTTGATCAAATCCAAAAGCTTGCAATAGTTTGGTACCATTAATATTATCTTGAGGTTCACCTCCCTCAACAATAAGCTTAATGTCCATTGTGAATCCCTCTTCTTTGATTCTCCTTCCACCCATTGGATAAATATTTCTTAGCTGGAGTTTCCAAGCATCTTTAAATTGAGGCTGAAGACTTGATGGACGAATAAGTTTAAGAACCATTCTTGTTGTAGAATCTCCTACAGCATCACGAGTAAACTCGCCGTAGTATTCATCATCGTCATTTGAGTTCGTTAATGTACCTTCAGTATAGTACGCTACCGCCACTGCATCTTGTTCTTGTATCTGAGTCTTAAATGTAATGAAGCCGGTTTCCGGATGAAGAATATAGTCTGTGCCTTCAGTCAGCAAAATGAATCTTCTGTCTATTTCACTTTGTCCCGGAATAGTATTTTTTGTACTATCTCGCAATTCATCGTTGTATGGTGTGCCCTTAACTCTCTTAGGTAAATTCAGATATGCGTTGGCTTTTCTTTCTGTAGGATTAAACAAGCCGGTTGTAGTCTTCCAAACTTGAATATCTTTTATGCGAAGAAAGTTAACAACTTGAGGTACCGGATTTCCGTAATACTTGTTGAATACATTTTGAACTCTATTTTGGTAGATAGAATCAACAAAGTAATGGTTCGGAGAATAATCGTAAGCGTGAATTTCATACTTCTGCGCTTTAGAACCGCCGGTGTAAGAAACTTCTTTAACTTCACTTTTCTTTTGAGAAGCGAGAGCTGTTAAACTGAACGGCCCCATTTTGAAATGAGCTTTAATACCAAAAAGAGCTTCACTGCCGCCAACAAGGGGCGAAGTTTGAAGAGAAACGTTTCCACCTTCTACACTCTGAACTATTTCATCTTCGTAACCGGTGTATTTTATTTTCAATTGGTTTTCATATTGGAACTGCCGCTCGGTATTCCAATCTGCAGAAAGATTTAACTTGTCTCCAATAGTTCCGCTTAAATTTATTTGTACAGTCTGCTTGAAGTCCGGCTCGTTGCGTGTATTGCCCAATGCGGAAGTTGTAATACCTTCTGTTGTTTCATTTCTCCAGGCACCATGAATATCAACTTGACCGGAAATTCTTAAATTAATTTTCGGCGGGCCAAAAATGCTGAGTATCGGATTGCTCGGGAGAGGAATATCTATATTAGTGATGTCGGTGATTAACTGGCTTAAATCTTTTTTGGTGTCTTTAAGAATGTATTCGTAACCTTTCTGTTCCCACGCTTCCCTTTTTATCGCATCAAGCCGAAGCTGAATATATTCATCCAGAGGTATTTCTAGTTTCGGCTTAACATTTTGGCCAGCAATAGTTTCTTCTATTATAACTTTGGTTCCGGTCGAATCCAATTTAATATTACGATTTATGCTTCCGGTAGGTCTTAAAAATAATTGTGAGCGATGAAACTCTCTAAAACTTGTAAGCGGGTCATCCTTTATTTCAAAGCGATCATATTTTAATCTAGCTGTAGAATCTTTAGATGCTAATTCAACTCTACGCAGAGAGTCGGCTTTGGTTTGTATTCTAAGAGAATCTTTCCGGGTAAAAACAACTTTTGTAGTATCCTTTATGTTTTTGCTTTTCGATTCTGCTTCGAACAATAGTTCTTCCAAAGTCATGCTTTGCTTAACAGAATCAGCTTTAGCTTGCTTGGTAGTATCTTTCTTAGTAGTAGAATCCGGCAAGGATTTAATGGTGCCGAGAGAGTCTTTTTTCAAAGTTGAGTCGCTCGACTGGATTTTGAATTTGGTAGAATCAGCTTTTCTTTTTGCGTCTTCCAACGAATCCGGAATCATGGAGTTTAGCCATTCCATCTTGTTCAATAGTTTACCGCCGGCAAAAGAGTTTTTGGAAAGATCGTTTAATCCAAGTTGCGGCACTTCACTATTATTTAAGAAGGAGTTTAGCAGAAAAGATGATTCAAATTTCTGTTCATGCTTAGTAAAGCCGAACGAAAGTAGAATTGCACCAATAAAAAAAGGAATCAATAAGATTTTGAATCCCGGAAGTAGAGTATTTTTGCGTTCTGAATAGATAGTATTCTCGCGAAAAGTTAACAATCGTATAAAGCTTCTATAAACCTCCTTCTTTTTGCAACTCAAATTTTAGCAAAATTAAGCTATAAGGCAATTATTTTTTCGGGTAATTTTTTCCCCCGTAATTACCTTTAAAACAAAAAAGCCCCAAGCAACCTTGGGGCTAAATTACTCTATTTACTTTTACTTAACTAGCATCATCTTATTTACTTTGGAAAAACTTCCGGCTTGTAGTTTGTAAAAATAAACGCCGGAAGTTAGACTGCTGGCGTTAAAATCAGCCACGTAATTACCGGCATTCATAAATCCATTAACTAAAGAATAGATTTCATTACCCAGTACATCGTAAATCTTCAATGTTACATACCCGCTCTGCGGTATTGAATACTCTATCTTTGTGCTAGGGTTAAACGGATTCGGATAATTCTGCTGAAGCTTATAATCCGTCGCTATTTGATCATTGGCTTTTATAGAAGTTCCGGTACCATTGGTTTTCGCCTTCGTCAAACCGGTAACAGCTTTCCAATTCCCGGCATCCGGAATTCTGCTATATGTTTGAGTTTCAGTTAATGCGGTAAATTTGATGTTATCAATTACAGCTCCGGTGTTATCTTCCAACCAAACTTCTTCACCACCACTTGAAAGACCAAATCCATTAAGTGTTTTATCAATATCTGTAGTGATAACTAAATAACTTTTTGCTGGAATTACAGTTCCGCTAGCAAGCACCATTTTCTTAGCAGCGTCTGTATTGCCACCGCTATCGTAAATTTTATAGCCGCTAACATCTACTTGTGCTGCGGAAGAATTATATAGTTCAATCCAATCTAAATCGGGATGAGTAGCTGATTTACCGTTAGAATAAATTTCATTCATAACAATAACGCTATTAGACAAACCTTTCGTAATAGTGTTTAAGACCGCCCAGGTTGCACCGTTTGTAACTCTTCCATAAGATTGTGTTGCATCTGTAGTTGCAAGAAATTTGAGATTGTCTATTACAGTACCGGTGTTATCTTCAAGCCATACATCTTCACCGCTGCTCGAAAGACCAAAACCATTAAGTGTTTTATCAATGTCTGTTGTAACAACATAAAATCCTTTTGCCGGTAAAACTGTACCACTTGGGATTAGCATCTTTTTAGCAGCATCCGTATTGCCTGCACTGTCATAAATTTTGTACCCACTAATATCAATATCAGCAGCAGAAGAATTGTAGAGTTCAATCCAATCTAAATCTGCAGCTGTTCCGCGAGCAAATATTTCATTCATCTTTACTGACTGAGCATAATTTGATCCAACCAATAAGAATAAAATAAAAGCTAAACCTAAAAATGTAGCTTTTTTCATGTTACCTCCTTTACTATTAAATGTACATCACAAATTTAAAAAACTGTGTTACCATTTTCGGGTAATAAATAAATACCTTTTACCGTTTAGGGTTTTTGAAAAACGTACAACTCATTTGTTTGGTCATTCATCATATAGATTTTGTCTTGAACAACCGTAACTCCTTCCATTTTTGTAAGTGGAAGATCATATAAAGCTAACAGATCGCCAGATGTACTTAGCTTAACCATTTGCTTAGATACATCGCTAACAAGCCAAATGCAATCCAATTGGCCATCGTAATAAATATCAGAACAATCTAAAGTATAGTTTATTAGTTTTCTTTTAACTTCAGTTTTGTTCACATATTCAAGAAGCATGCATGGATCGCTTTCATTGATTACATAAAGATGATTATTAGTGGTATTGAGAGCAATGCCTTCCGGTCCATGACTTACAAGTGTTGCAACATTTACAGGGAACGAATAAAGCTTAGCTCCACTTGCTAAATATTTTGTTACAAGCTGATTTGTCTCTTCCGCCACATACATTGTATCGGAATTGGCTGAGAACGTAATACCCTCAATATCGCTACTCTGAATCAAAAAAGAACGAATTACACTTCCAAGTAAATCCATTTCATAAACTGTTGAGTTTCCATCTGAAACAGTAAACAAAGTTTTGGTTTTGCTATTATAAAAAAGTCCGGAAGGTTCCGGGACACTCGTTTTATAAACCGCCAATTGTTTTAGTGTAGTTGAAGTAACCGGATTTGTAATTTGATCTGTTGGTTCTTCCCGCTTACATCCAAAGGAAAGTAGCATTAATAAGAAAAGAATAATTTGTTTTTTAATCGGCATTACTTCCTCGAAAGAAATGAGGATTGGTCAATTCCAATCCTCATTCAAAAATAATCTAATTATGGTTTATTTGTTGCACCTTTCGTAATTGTATTTGAAAGAGCCCAAGTTCCGCCATCTGGAATTCTGCTATATGATTGTGTTACATCCATCGCAGTAAAAGCAATATTGTCAATTACTGTTCCGGCTTTATCTTCCAACCAAATTTCTTCGCCTGCACTTGATAAACCAAATCCGGCTGGATTAGTTGTTGTGGCAATATCGGTCACCATAACAAAGAAGCTCTTAGCTGGAACAACTGTTCCGGCCGGGAATTCCAATTTAGGTTTTACGCCGCTCTGTCCGCCGCTATCGTAAATTTTATAGCCGCTTAAATCAACAGAAATTTCTGAAGCATTATAGATTTCAACCCAATCCGGATCTGTAGCAACGCCACGAGAATAAACTTCATTTATTTTAACTATAGTAGGTTTTACAATCACTTGCGTAATTCCCGGTTCATCTCTCGAACAAGAAACAAATGCCAGCGAAGCAATCAAGAATACAAGAACTAGTCTGCTTTTCATTTTTATCTCCTAATTTTTATAATGATGCTTGAACACGCATTTGAATAAATGAGTGATCGTCGTTTCCGATCAATCTACCTTTACTTGTTGCATATTCATCCAAATCAACGATTGAATAATTGAACTGAAGTTTGATATTCAAGTTTGGATAATAGTTTACGCCAAACATCATCTGATTTGATTTACCCCCTTTTATTCCGGCTCCTAAATCGTTTAGGTCAAGCGTACTGTAACGAAAAGCGACTTCCAAAGCTCCCCAAGAATGTTTTGGAGCTTCGATTGGACCAACTTCTCCTTCATCAGTGTAATAGTAACGAGTTTCACCAGTAATATTAAAAACCAACATTCCATAACCACCGCTTAAATCAACATCTTCTTTACCATACCAACGCACAACTTTAGTTGCAATGTATTCTGCTTGTAAATAAAATGGACCATAAATTCCCATCAACTCACCGCCAATTCGGTTGTAATAATTTACATCACCAATATCTCCTGTGTGAAGAAATTTTGGATCGAAAACATAATTTTCTGTTCTAGCGTTTATTTCTATTGTATTTGGTGCCAGTTCGGGAGTTGCATCCGGAATTGTATAAGCATATGCAGCTCCAATATGAAGATTTTTACCATGTTCATTTATTGGAGCGAACGATGTTCTTACGTTAGCAGAAAAACCTTCATCAGATGTTCCTTTGTCAATCTTTGTTCCGGGTTCATGGCCAAAAACACCCGCAGTTACTTGAGCATAATCGGTCCAATATCTCGCAGCAACACCAACTCTTCTTCCGCGCGGGAAAGCGCTAGATACAGATGATCTTTCAAGAAAAGTTAGTAAGCGAGAACTATTTAGTCTTTCCATACCGAATGGTTCTTTAAAATTACCGGCACGTAAAGAAAGATTAACAGTTGGAAATGTAAATTGAGCCCAAACATCTCTCAATTCTAGAAGTTGTTCTGCAAATTCAAGATCAACTTCAGCTTGCCAATTTTTTCCTAAAACTGCTTTTGTTGCAAATGTTACTCTTCTAAATAATGTCCCATTGCTAAGTGGATTTTTGTTCTCAAAAAACATTGCGCCATCAAACTGCAATCTTGAATCGAACCACCATTGGTATTCGCCATCTTTGGATTCAAAAACCAACTTGCCATTACGTTGTTCAACACCCATCGGTACTTTTTCTGCGCCGCCCGGCACTTTGGCATCTTGTGCAAACAGAACCGCGCAATTCATCAATAAAACCGATAGCAGAACTACGATTCTAACTGTTCCACGATTGTTCATGATTACTCCTTATAAATGTGTTCTAAGTTAAGTTAAAGTGTTACTATTTTATTTTTGATTGAATTCTAAAAACCTCTCCGATGCTGCTTTTTAATACTTCAGTTTCTTTATCATCCAGCTTTTTTCCTGTTGCATTCCATATCGAATCATTTTCAAAAAGAGCATGCTCAAAATCCAGCTTATGCTTAAAAGTCTTTCCTTGCTTTAACTTTATTGAAGCAAATCTATCGGCAGAAAGGGTACCGTCTTTAACAAAGTGCGCAATTTTTGTTGTGTCTATTCTAAAGCTATCTACAATTGAGTATTGAAATATCAAATAGATATGATCGTTGGTGTATGGAGCCCGGCTAAGCAATTCATTTGTAAATATTTTTTTGTTGTAAAATCGTTTTCCAACCAGGTCTTTTAGCTCTTTTGTTTCAAGACCAAGTTCATTTAGCTTAACTACAACTGACTTCGAAATTTCGTATGGCACGGGATTAATGACTTTCTGCTCGAATACATTTTGAACAAAAAAGAGAGAAACGTAAGTAATGATTCCAGCGCTTAGCGGAGCTATCACCCAACCAAGAGCAATTTTTCCAAACACTTTAAAATTTATTGAGAGAGGATCTTTAGCTAAGCCTACACCAATCACTGCACCGATGAATGCTTGTGTAGTAGAGAGAGGGACTAGCGGAATTGTCGGGAGATTGAATTTGAGTAGTAGGGATTCCAATTCTTGCGAAGTAAAAAGTGAGAGCACAATAAATTCCGCAAGTACAACTACAAATCCAGTGATTGGAGATATTTTATACAAATCCTTCCCTACAGTTTCCATTACATTTCTGCCATAGGTAAAAATTCCAATTGCAATTGCTAATCCGCCCAATAAAAACAACTGCTGAACGCCGGTAACCGAAGTTAATCCGAATAGATTCAAGTCCTTGAATAGCGGCGCCGAGACAAACATCCCCATCACGTTAGCAATGTTATTTGCACCAAGAGAATAAGAAGCTAATGCACCGACTATAATTAACCCTACTCGAGTGTAAGTATCAATCCTTAAGAGATGAATTTTCCAGATGTGTAAATATCTTTTCACAATTTTAAAAATGATAAACCCGAAAATTCCGGCAAGAATAGGCGAGCTAATCCAGCTAAAAAGAATTCTTGAAAGTGAATTATAATCTGTGGGAGAACCGGTAAAAATATTCCAACCAATAATTCCGCCGATAACAGCTTGAGAAGTTGAAACCGGAAGTTGAGCTCTCGTCATTGCTAAAACAGAAATTCCAACTGCTAGAGCTACGGAAAAACTTCCGGCAAGTGCGTTTATCGAGCCTAGTTCATTAAGCGTCTTTGTTGTTCCCGATCCGCTAATCACAGCACCGAGAATTACAAATATGCCGGCAATAACTGCGGCAGTTTTGAACTTAACCATTTTTGAAACTACGGCTGTTCCAAAAACATTTACCGCATGGTTAGCTCCTAACGACCATCCAAGAAATAATCCGCTTGTTATAAAAAACCAAATTGAAATATCCAACCTATTCGAACCTTTTAATTATCGCTATTGATAATCTATCGCACACGTCTTCCGATTGCTCCGCAATACGCTCTATGTGAAAAGCAAAATATCTTATATGAATTTTGTGACTCAACTCCAGTTCCGACCTAAAAATTGTTCTCTTAATTCTTTCGGCAATTTTGTTGGTTTCCTTTTTATAGAATTGAACTTTTGTAACATAATCTCTTACCGCGTCAATATTTTTGAAGTAAGAACGAATTCCGCTTACTGTGTTTTCCAGACATGATATTGAGCTTTCCGAAAGTTCTAGGAAATCGTGCTTGAGAGGATTTGATATCTGAGGAATTTCTACCGAAAATTCCAAAAGGTTATCGGTAGTGATATTCAAAACTTTGTCGCAGCTTTCCATCAAACCAAGAACATCGCCGCGAGCTTCCGGAATTAAAGTTCTAGTGTAAAGCTTCACCTCAATATTTCTTCGGAGATCGTCTGCCCTTTCTTCAATCTTTCTTAATTCTTTTAGATAGTTTTCAAATTCTTCAGTTTGATTCTCTAAGTAACATTTGATTCCTAACTTGAATATCAAACCGCCTTTTATCACCAAATCCAGATATTCATCTATCTGCGATTCTAATTTTTTCGTTTTCTGAAAGAAGAGAGACATATAAACCTCTATTGCTAATTTTTTATTTTATCAGAGATACCGTTTCCATTACCGTTTTTTTGTGTTACTAAATCACGGAAAAAGAAAAGGTAGAGAAATCCAGCAGCGCCAAAGACGAACAAAACCAAATATGATTTAGCTTCACGTTTAACATTCATCTTTACGAATGCATGTTCGCCCAGTTTCATATTCTGAACTTTTAGTGTAATTGAATTCTTTGAATCGACTAAACCTAATTGAAATGGTGATACCGGATTATCTTCCGTTTGTTTAGGAATAGTTTCATCAACACTTACAATTACATAGCCTGCCGGAAGCACTAACGTTGATTCAAAATTTTTGATTTGCGAAAAACTTGTGTTGATATATCTATACTTAACCGGATAGTTACCATATTCTTCAGCATTATCTTTCGGAAATTCTATAAAGCCTTTAATCGTGAACTCTATTTGCCAAGCTTTGTTTTGTTCCGCTTGATCAATTTTCAATGAAATGAATTTAATGCCGTCACGATCAACAACACGTGGATTGTTTACAGAAGCAAACTGAATCAAACTATCAGTATTAGTTTTGGATTTCCCAATTTTATAAAGACTGAACTTCAGATCGGCTAGATTCTTCCCATTAAAATTCCATGGAAATAAAATCTCATTAACATTACCCTCTTCAACAGAAAATTTCCAAACGATATTCGCACTTCCATTCTCATTCATCGCAATTTTTTCAGAATATGTATCGGGTTTTTGCGCAAATACAGAAATGCAAAAAAGAAACGAAGAAAAAATTATAAGAAGCAAAATGAGTTTATGTTCAGCTTTCATTACGGTGTAATCCCTAAAATTCTAAACCAAGTAAACCCGGCAACTACAAGTAGTATAATTCCAATTGTTGCCATAATAAATCCGTATTTAAGATTATCGAGTACAGAATATTGACCCGTTGTAAATAAAATCACGTTAGGTTTTGCGCTAATCGGAAGCCCGATTACCCAATCAATTGTGAATGCTGCCGGAAGCGCCAAAGCAAGCGGGTTTATTCCAAGTTCTTGCGCTAACGCGATTGTAAAAGGAATTAGAATAATTGTTCTCATAGTTTTAGAAGTAAACACCAAATGGGAATACATCATCACAGAAATTATTACAGTATAGACAACCCAGAAGTTGATATTCTTATCAAGATTAATAATTGTAAATAAATTTTGGACTGCCCATTTTGCGGCACCGGTGTCGTTCAGAGCTAATCCACCGGCATAAGCACCAGCACTAAATAACATAAGATGCCAAGGAATATCGCATTCATTCCACTTGAGCAGACCAACTTTTGGAAGTAGTGTAATGATACCTCCAACCATCGCAGCCATAACCGGATCTATTTGGAAGCCAAACATTGATTGATGAAAACGATCGGTTACCCAAAGAAAAATTACGATTCCA
>CAZEDR010000002.1:0-7490 GCA_964510975.1 uncultured Melioribacter sp.
GTTGAACAAGCTAGAAAAAATCAAGAGCAGTCAACCGGTCAGCAAATAAGTGAAGAGCAGATGGATTACTTCAGAGATCAAGTATGGGACCAAATGGTTACCCTAAAATTGATTGATAAGAAGATTAAAGAATTCGGCATTGAAGTTTCTGATCAAGAAGTTAGAGAGGCAATTCTTGGTTCAAATCCTCCGGAAATGCTCAAGAGACAATTTACTGATTCAACCGGCGTTTTTAACCGCCAAGCTTACGAAACAGCGATGCGCGATCCGCGTAATAAACAGATCGTAATAGGTGTTGAACAACAGATAAAGCAACAATTGACACAACAGAAACTACAGAACTATTTGTTCGCTTCAATTGGCGCTACGGAATCTGAAGCTTACGATTCCTTCGTAAAACAAAACATTAAGATGAAGGCTGATTATGTTAAGATAGATGCCAGCTTGGTTCCGGATTCGGAAATTAAAGTTGCTGATGCCGACTTGAAAAAATATTATGATGAACACGCTGAAGACTACAAAGTAGAAAACCAGAGAAAGATTAAATATGTAATGTTCCGCCGTCAAGCTTCCGAAGGCGATTCTTCAATGATAAAAAATAGTTTAGCTGAAGTAGTTAAAAAATTAAAAGGCGATACCGCTTCATTCAAGAGTTATGTACAAAGTTATTCGGAACAACCATACAAAAGAGATACTGTTGGTTTGGCTTCACTACCAACAGAAGCACGTGATCTTTTAGTTAGAGGAAATCCGGGAGATATTATTGGACCGATTGCTACTTTTGAAGGTTATGTTATTTACAAATTAGTAAACAAAACCAGTGCAAAGACAGAACAAGTAAGAGCTTCCCATATTCTTGTTCGTTTAACCGGAAACGATGCAGAAGACAAGAAAAAAATTGATGCCATCTACGATGAAGTTTCCAAAGGTGCTGACTTCGCTTCAGTAGCAAGAGTAAAATCTCAAGACGGCAGTGCGCCTCAAGGTGGAGATTTAGGCTGGTTCGGAAAAGGCCAAATGGTTAAGCCTTTTGAAGATGCTTGCTTTAGTGGAAAGATTGGTGTTGTTCAGAAGCCGATTAAAACTCAATTTGGTTATCATATTATTAAAGTAACCGGAAGATCGAGCCAAGATTTTGTTGTTGAAAAAATTGTTAACAAAATTCAGATTTCCGCTACAACATCAGAAAAAGTTTATCAAGACGCTGCCGATTTTGCCTACATAGCTAAAGAAAACGGATTCGATTCTGAAGCTAAAGTGATGAAGTATGAAGTTATGGATGCTCCTCCTTTCAACGAAGAAGCTGCAGCTATTGCCGGTTTAGGTATTAATCGTGCACTTGTAAAATGGGCATTCGAAAGCAGTACTGGCGATATAAGCGATGTTTATAAATTCCCGGCCGGTTATGCGGTTGCAATGGTTGCTGAAGAAATTAAACCGGGCATGAAACCGTTTGAAGAAGTAAAAGATATTATTAAGAGCGCTGTTACTTCTCAGAAAAAACTTGAAAAAGCAATGGCTATTGCTAAGCAAATCAGAAATCAGATTGGCGATAACGGTGATGCAAATGCAGCAAAAACAATTTTTGCTTCTGCTTTAGTTGATACAACCGTAGAATTCACGACATCCGGAACAATAGGTACCTTAGGACGCGAATTTGCTTTTAGCGAAGCTTCTTATAAAGCTGATTTGAACAAGTGGACTCAACCGGTTAAGGGAAGAACAAATGCATTTTTGATCAGAGTTAAAACAAGAAGCCAGTTCGATCAAAATGCTTACAATGCTGCTAAAGAAGGAATCAAAAAAGAATTAGTTCAGAACAAGAAAAACATCTATCTATCTCAATGGCTTGAACAACTCAAAAAGACTTCGGACATAGTTGATAATAGATATATGTTCTATAGATAATAAATTACATCTTACGATGACAGAGAACCCCGCCTTGAGAGCGGGGTTTTTTGTTTTTAGGATGATCTAATTTTTGAGTAGAAAGTTAAACCCAAAAAATTCATTAGGAATTAATTTTTTGCCGAAGGCCGCATGTAAAACGTTATAGAATAATACGTTTTACTGCGGGGTTAACCCCGCAAACATGTAACTTATTATTACAAGCATTGAAAATTGAGAAGCATTGCTAACACAAGGCAAAATATTTAGTTACAGTTTGCGGAGCGGAGCTCAAATTATTCTATTGAATAATTTGGGTTAAAATGCGCTGTTTAGACTAAGAGCAAATTGGCCGGTAAAGGTAGAATAGTTTAACGTTACTTTTGAAAGAGGACTATTAATTTTCTTATAATCGTTTACTGCTAATACCCCGGCAACATATCTTGAAACTAATTTTGTTCCATCCTTTAATTCAACCAGAATATCAATACTGCCGCTTGTTAAGGAAGCTGCGGCGAAAGAAATTTTAATCGAATCAGAAACTACCTGAAGATTGTATACATCTTTTTTAGTGTAGTTCTTTGCAACTATGCTATAACTAAAAGATTCTACAGTAGAATTAGTTGCAACGACAGGCGGAATAGTTTCTTCAAGATCGAGTACTGTTTCACCTTCTTTGTTGCATGAACTGAACAAACAAATCGAAAGCAAAATTACCGAAATCAAACCCAAATACTTTTTCATATCAACTCCTAAAAAGCGGGATAGAATTTTCTATCCCGCATAAAATACATTACTTAACAACAGACAAACGCTTTGGCCCGGCGTTTATTACTTCTTGAGAACAACCTTTCTCAAACAGTTTAAAGTTCTCATTGAAGCGTGCGGCTAATGCATCATACTTTTTCCAGTATTCATCTTTGTTGCCCCAAGAGGCTTCTGGATACAAAACATCTTCAGGTACTTCGGGACAAGTCATCGGCACTTCGTAACCAAACAATTTATCTTTTCTGTATTTGATATCATCAAGTTTACCTTCTAATGCTGCGTTGAGAAGATTGCGGGTATGGCGGATGCTTATTCGTTTGCCAACACCAAATCTTCCGCCGACCCATCCGGTATTTACAAGCCAAACATTAGCATCATTCTTCAGAATTCTTTGCTTCAGCATTTCAGAATAATCGAATGGATGACGTACCATAAATGGTCCACCGAAACATGCAGAAAAAGTTATTTGCGGTTCAATGCCTAAACCAATCTCCGTTCCGGCAATTTTAGAAGTGTATCCGCTGATAAAATGATACTGCGCTTGTTCCGGATTTAACCGAGCGATTGGAGGCATAACGCCGGAAGCGTCGCATGTTAAGAAAATTACATTCTTTGGATGAGTGCGAACATATCCTTCCTTAATAACATTAGGAATGAACTCGATTGGATAAGAAGCGCGAGTATTTTCTGTAATAGAATCATCATCAAGATCAATGCTTCTTGTTACGGGGTCGAAAACAACATTTTCTAATATTGTTCCGAAACGCTTTGTGGTTGCAAATATTTGCGGTTCATGATCGGCAGAAAGACGGATCACTTTTGCGTAGCATCCCGCTTCAAAGTTAAAAACACCTTGAGAACTCCAGCCATGTTCATCATCGCCTATAAGTTTGCGTTTTGGATCTGCCGATAAAGTTGTTTTACCGGTTCCGCTTAATCCGAAGAAGAGAGCAACATCTCCGCCATTGCCAACGTTAGCAGAGCAGTGCATTGGAAGAACATCTTGATAAGTGAGCAAGAAATTCAAAACAGTGAATACTGATTTCTTAATTTCGCCGGCGTAAAGAGTATTTGCAATTATTGCTGTTCGCTGATCGAAGTTTAAGATAATACCGGTATCGCTTCTTGTGCCGTCGGCAATAGGATCGAGCTTAAATCCCGGTACTGCAATTACTGTAAACTCAGGAATAAAGTTTTTTAATTCTTCTTTGTTAGGAGTTGTAATAAACATATTTCTTGCAAACAAACTATGCCAAGCTTTTTCAGTAATGATGCGAACCGGCATTTTATAATCCGGGTCTGCGCCGGCGTAGCAATCCTGAACAAACAATTCTTCGCCTTGTGCCCAAGCATGGAATCTGCCAACAAGCTGAGACCATTTTTCGTGTGCATATGGGCGATTATAGTTTCCCCACCAAATATCCTTCTTGGTGGATTCTTCTTGAACAATAAATTTATCGGAAGCGGCGCGAGCTGTATGTTTGCCGGTATTAACAATTAAGGCGCCTTCTTTTGCAAGCTTTCCTTCATTTCTAAAAATTATTTCTTCGTATAGAGCTTCGTGCGGCAGATTCCAATACACGCGATCAAGATTCGTGATGCCTTGATTTTTCAATCTAAAATCTGAAGCGAGCTCCATTGCTTGCTTTGTTGCCGGTGTAAAAAATTCAAGATATTTGCTCATGACCAATCCCTCACTAATTTGCGGTCGCCAATATATAGTTCGTTAGGTGAGTTGGGATCAAGCGCCCATTTCATTCTTTCAATTCCTTCTGTAATATCTTTAATCGTTCCGCAATAGCTAATGCGCAAATGTCCATCCAAACCAAATTCTTTTCCGGGAACTGTCAGCACCATAACTTTATCAATTAGGTATTGAGAAAGTTTCTGAGAATCTTTTTCGTAAGCAGAGAAATCTGCAAAGAGATAGAACGTTCCATCCGGTACGGTAACTTTAACACCTTCAAATGAGCGAAGTTGTTCAACTAAAACATTGCGATTGTTTTCAAGTGTAACGCGTAAGCCTTCAACGCCGGATTGAATTCCGTTTAACGCACCAACTGCGGCTTTCTGCAGAAGAACAGATGGACCGGAAGTCTGATGCCCTTGAATGTTAGACATTGCTTCAATTAATTTTTTATTTCCAACTGCCCAGCCGATTCTGAATCCCGTCATAGCATATTGTTTTGAAACGCCATTGATAATAAGCAGTTTTGATTCTTCAACAGATTTTTTTGTGTAATCGTAAGCGCTGATTGGTTTGCGTCCATCAAATACTAGGCGATGATAAATATCATCCATGATTAAATAAATTCCTTTGCGCTCGCAGAAATCAACTATATCAGAAATAAATTCTTCGCTGTACATTGCGCCGGAAGGATTATTAGGACTATTGATGATAATCGCTTTTGTGTATGTGCCTACACGCATTTCAATATCTTTTAATCGGGGATAGAAAGTTCCGTCTTCGGGTAATACTGGAACCGGAATTGCGCCAACGAGTTTGGCCATATCGGGATAGCTAACCCAATAAGGAGCGGGGAAGAGAACTTCTTCTTGTGGATTAAGAATAGCTTGCAAAGCAACCATGATTGATTGTTTGGCTCCGCTGCTTGCAATTACATTTTCGGGATTAACTTTTCTGTGATAGTATTCTTCGGTGTATCGAATGATGGATTTTTTCAATTCGGGAATTCCATCAGCCGGTGCGTAACGGACTTCGCCGCTGTTTAACATATTCACTGCTGAAAGAAGCGCATCCATTGGGGCTCTGCTTTTGGGTTCACCTCCACCAAGATGAATTACCGGATCCCCTTTTTCTCTTAGAATTGCTGCTTTTTCGTTGAGGGCTAGTGTTGGTGAAGCTTTGATCGATTTTGCGATAAGACTTAAGCTCATAAAGAACCTATTGATATTGATAAAATGGAATATTAGTGTCTTAAACTTATTGGCTTAACTTCTGATTCGCAAGGGAATTTTGTGGAGTGAGGTGTGAATAAGTGCCTGAGTTACTGAGTGCCAAAGTTCATGAGTGCCTTAGTAACTTTGTTCCTAAGTGCCTAAGTTGAAAAAGTTTATTCCAGCATAGAACAGAGAAATTTTAACTGAGCTAAAAATCTTTTGCTCAGTTACTTAGGAACTCAGTCACTCAGTCACTTTCTAGTTTATTCACTTTCCTTAAACATTTTAGAAATGTAGTTTAACAAATCTTTCTTTTCGAACGGCTTGCCTAAAAATCCGTTAAATCCGGCAGCCTGGAATCTTCTTCTATTAGTTTCTGAAACATATCCGGTTAGTGCTATGGCTGGAATGTTGGCGTAAGTTTCCATTAACCGAATTTGTTTAAGAACTTCCATTCCATCCATTCCATGTCCCAGGCTAATATCTACCAGAAGTAAATCAAACATTTCTTTTTGAGCTGCTTTGACAGCAGAGTTTCCATCGCGAACAGCAGTAACTTCTCCGGTTTTGGCGAGGAAGCGTTCAACAACTTCTATATTCAAAGGATTATCTTCAACCAAAAGAATCTTCATAATTTGACTAGCAGAATCGGCAATAGTGTTTTTATTTATCATGACAGGTTCGGGCAATTCTTTTTCTTGAGGAATTTCGTGCAGCATCGGAATATGTATAGTAAAAGTTGAGCCAGCTTCATATTTACTTTCGAATGTTATAAATCCGTTTAAGTTATGAGACATTCTCTTTGCTAAACTTAAACCAAGTCCCAATCCTTCAAAATCTCTACGAACTCCTTCGCTAATCTGTCTGAATTCTTTGAATAGAGTTTTTTGTTCCTCTTTTTTAATGCCGATTCCGGTATCACTAATATTAATAACTGCATACTCAACTTCTTCTTTAACTATTGGGTTCGCAAGCTGGATTGTAATTCCACCTTTTGATGTAAACTTTATTGCGTTTTCTATTAAGTGAGTTGCAATTCGAAGCAGCCAGCCTTCATCGCAATATGTAGATTGTGCATCTGCCGTCAGATCAACTTCTATCGTTAGATTCTTTGCTTCGGCTCTATCAACAAATAACAATCTTAATTCCTTACAGAAGAACGCAAGATCAATAAGAGAATTTTTCAGTGTTATGTCGCCCATTTCAAGCTCTGTTAGCGAAAGTATTTCGGTGAACGTGCTCGATAATCGCTGAGTGGATTTGATAATTTTTTCGAGCATCTCTTTGCCTTCTTCTTCGGCAATGTAATCTTTAAGCAACTGTGAAAAACCTAGTATTCCATTTAATGGTGTTCTTAACTCGTGAGACATATTTGCAAGTAGCGAGAATTTTACTTTGTAAGCGTGTTCAGCTTCCTCTTTTACAATTTGCATTTCCTCGTCAATTTTTTTGCGCTCGGTAGTGTCTTCTTTAATTGCAACAAAATGAGTGATTTTACCGGCGCTGTTTTTTATTGGAGAGATAGTTGTGAATTCCCAATAGAGTTCACCCGTTTTTTTCTTGTTTTGGAATTCGCCTCTCCATTCATTTCCGGAAAGGATGGTTGACCACATTTCTTTGTAAAATGATTCGCTTTGCATGCCGGATTTCAGAATTCTTGATGTCTGGCCTATCACTTCTTCGATTAGATAGCCTGTTGTTTCTAAAAATTTTGGATTAACATATTCAATAATCCCGTTATAATTAGTAATAAGTACAGAAGCCGAGTTTTGTTCAACTGCTCTAGAAAGCTTGCGCAGTTCTTCGGTCTTCGATTTTATTTCTGTTATGTCTCTTATAATCAATTGATAGGCGAGAGAATTATTTAGATAAAATGGAACTGAGACTATTTCAACGTCTAAAACTGTACCATCCATGCGAAGAATTCTTTCTTC
>CAZEDR010000002.1:7500-35012 GCA_964510975.1 uncultured Melioribacter sp.
TGGCGGAAGAGGCTTCATAGAAATTGCTGCTGATTTAATCCTTTCTATTGCAAACGTTTTATAATCCGGATGCATAAAGTCCAGTACATTCTTGTCCATTATATCATGTATTGAGTCAGCACCAACTAATGTTATTGCCATTGGATTAGCGTATGCAACTTTTCCATTTTGATGAATTATTATCGCGTTAGGAGAATACTCAACAACGTGACGGAATCTTTCCTGGCTTTCTTTTAGTTGTCTTTCGGATAGTTTCCTGTCGGTAACATCACGCGCAACTGATTGAATGGCACGTACTCCGAAAAAATCTATAGCAGATGCGGTTGACTCAATGTAAGCAAGCGTTCCATCGCTTTTAATTATTTTGTACTCGGCATAAGGTATTTGCTCGGCTTTGCCTTCATGCAAAATCGACATTCTTTGCTGTACAAGATCTATAGAATCCGGATGAAGATAATCTACCAGTTTTTTGCTTCTCAGTAATTCAAAATTTGGAACACCTACCAATTCAAGTGTTGCACGGTTGGCAAACAGAAACTCTCCGTTGCGATGAACAAAGATTGCTTCGGGAGAAAGTTCTACTATTTTGCGGTATCGTTCTTCACTTTCCTGCATTTGTTTCTGTGTCTCTTTGCGCTCAGTAATATCGCTTATTGAATGAACAGCTCCGTTAAGACGTCCAGCTTCGTTAAAAATTGGATCGGCAGTAACTAGAAACCATCTATTGCCAAGCTGATATTCCATGCTTTCGCGCTGAAGCGAAATTTTCATTCTTTGAACCGGACATTCATCAATCGGTTTTGTGCTGCCATGTACAATTTCAAAACAGTGTTTGCCTATTACCTGATCTATAGGCTTACCAAGAATCTTCTCGGTAGTTATATTTGCTCTAATTACAACCGAGTTAAGATCAACTAACCAAACAGCGTCTGATACTGAGTCGAAAGTTGTTTGCCATTGTCTTGCAGCTTTAATCAGCTCATCTTCAAATCTCTTTTGAGCGGTAACATCGTAAGCAATTCCGGATACTCCTTCAACTCTTCCCTCCTTATTAAAAAGAGGTGTGTAGGAAATATCGAAAACAATTTCTCCAATAGTCGATATCTCTCTTGTTTCAATTCCCTTTAGTGCATTCTCGAGCGCTTTAGTTATTTCAGCATGTCCCTTATATACTTCTAGTGCAGACTTACCAACAACATCGTCCGGTTTCAAACCAATTAGTTTCAAGCCGTTGCCTTCGGAAAGTGTGAAGATGCCGTTTTTGTCGAGGCCAAAAACTATAATTGGAGAAGTCTCTATAAGAAATCGAAGTCTAATTTCGCTCTCAAATAGTTTTGCTTGTGCATTTTTTTTCTCTGTTATATCGTGAGCAACAACTAAAATTGCTTGCTCTCCGTAATATGTTATTGGAATTGCCGATGCTTCAACATCAATAAGAGTTTTATCGTGACAGTAGTATTTTAATTCCATTAGAGAAGTAGAAACATGTTGTTCGTTAACTGCTTTTAGCCTTGTGTTAGCAATATTCAGATAATCCGGGTGCATGTAGTCGTAAAGGTTTTTCCCGATTATATCTGAAGAGCTCCCGGCTCTAAACATTTTAACGCATGCTTCATTTGCAAATAGTACTTTGCCATTCTTATGAACAAAAAGAGCAAAGGGAGAGGAGTCTATTAATTGTCTATATCGTAATTCACTTTCTTTAAGAGCATCTTCGGCAATTTTCCAATCGTGAATATCTTGATTAACGCCGTGCAATTTAATTGCCTTTCCCGCCTCATCTTTTTCGGTTTTAAACCAAATTGTAATCCACCGCCAATTGCCATCACCAAGTAAAATTCTTGCATCGGATTCATATTCGAAATTATCATCCGAAGATTCTATCGCTTTTTGAATTGCATCTGAAACTAGAAGAGAATCTTCCGGGTGAACGAATCTTTGCACGAACTCTTGAGCGTTCATTTCATAACTACCGATAGCATCAACAGTTGTTTTATGTATCGAATAATATTGATCGTTAAATAAAAATTTTCCGGTCGAAATTGTGTATTCCCAATGACCAAGCTTGGCTATTTCTAATGCTTTGGCGTTTTTTTCACTCCAAATTTTATAAGTTTTTTCTCTCTCAATTCGCTTGGTTATATCCCGGATCGCAGCGATATGAACGGCTCTATCGTGGTAATTAAAAAACCTTCCCGTTATTTCTACCGAAAATAGTGTCCCATCTTTCTTTTTATGAATTCTTAAAGGAATGTTAACAACTGTGTTTGGCGCTATTGGAGTAGAAGTTGTGACTTTTTTAGTTTGAGCCGGCTCGCCAGATAAGTCGGTGTTTCGCATTTGCAGCAGTTCGGCTTTGCTGTAACCGTACATAATTTCTGTAGCGCCGTTTGCTTCAAGTATGTTCCCGGTTTCGTTATCGATCAATACTATTGCATCAGATTCCGATTCGTAAAGCTGTCTGTATTTTTTTTCGCTTTCGATTATTTCTGCTTCTGCATTTTTCCTTTCCGTAATATCTCTATCGGCACTTAAATAAAATGATTCGCCATCAATAATAATTTTCTTCGAGTTCACCTCAACCGGAAAGATAGTCCCATCCTTACGTTGATGAACTGTTTCGAAAACCAAACTTTCAATTTCGTTAAGTAGGTTAATCCGGTTGATGTTGTCTTGATCGGAAGTGTGAGGGGAAATTATCCGGATGTTTTGATGCAGAAGTTCATGCTTCTCATATCCCAGAATTTCGCAAGCACGTTGATTAATGTATATAATGTTTGCTCTGCTATCTACTAAAAATATCGAATCGCTTGCACCATTCAACAAATTTGCTTGCAATTCAATATACTTCTCGCGTGCTCTCTCATTAGTAATATCTCTTAAACGGCCAAGATACCTTATAGTCTTTCCAGAAGTTTCCTTAATTGTAACACCGGTTTCTTCCAAAGTAACATAGTATCCATTCTTATGCTTAAAGCGGAAAACATGATGGATGTTGAAGGAACGGCTAAGTGCTTCTTCCTCCTTTAAAAGAAATGCTTCTAAATCGTCGGGATGAATTAGTACTCTCCACTCCTCCCTTGTTAGTTTTTGGTATTCTTCCTTTTTATATCCCAGAATACTTTCAATTGCGCCGTCACGGTGTATTACGTTTTTCTCTAAATTGAAATCATAAATTATGTCGCCGGTTTGCTCACTGATAATTCTAAATCTATTCTCCGAGTCTGCCAGTGCCTCATAAATTTTCTCTCTTTCTATTTCTGTTGCGGCACGCGCAGAAAATATTACCAACAACTTTTTAATGTAGGAATATCTTACAAAAGGTTTTTTACTCATTACTGCCAGTAATCCAAGGGGTTTACCATCGGTTGCAAACAATGGGGCCCCGGCATAACCTTCAATTAAATTTTCTTTAAGAATAAGATCATCGGGAAACATCTTGGCAACTTGACTTGGATAAATACGAAAGTCTTTAGCGTAAACATTTTCGCACGGAGTTCCGTAAAGTTCATATGAAAAATTTTCAATTATTTTGCCCGAGCTATATGCTGCAATAGTTTGTAGCCGGGAATTATCCTCGTTGGCGGCAAAATCAATGAATGCAAAATCTGCATCAACCGCTTTAGCTAAATTTTCTACCAATGAATTAAAAAACTCTTGTCCGGTCTTATTGGAGATTCCTTCTGCTATTTGGTCAATTAATTTTTGCGATTTCTTTTGCTCGGTTATATCAATAAATTGTCCTAGTTGAACACCAATTGGGCTGCCTTCATGAAGAATATTCGATATCTGGACAATCAAATGTTTTACTTCTCCGGATTTTACAGTTACATCAGTCGCGAAATGTTGCGATTGCATGTTCTTGTCCATCGCGTCGTATGTTGCTTTACGAACTTTAGCTCTTTGTGCTTCTAGCGGAAATAATTTTTTAAGCCATTCTTCAACATTCGGCAGTTCTTCGTGAGTAAAACCAAGAAGATTTTCGGCAGCTTTATTATAGTTAAGGCATAATCCGTTCTGTGCTAATGTGGCAGCGGCAATTTCGGAATGTTCAAAGATATTCCACAAATGCTTATACTCAGACTCGCGAAGTTTCTTGTCCAGATTTTTCGCAATATCACTAAGAATCCGTTCGCTTTCTCTTACTTGGTTTTCTGCAGCCGTTCTAATGCTCACTTCGTGCTTTAAATTTTGTACTGCATTATCCAGCTGAACGGTTCTTTCTTCAATCCTATGTTCCAATTGATTATTAAACTCAAGTAGGTCAAGCTCAATTTTCTTTTTTTCCGTTACGTCTCGAGTTGCACCGTAATACTTTACTACTCGTTTTTCTTTTTTATCGTAAACCGGTTTGAATGTTCCGAGATGCCAAGAAACGTCTCCATTGCTACTTATTAGTCTAAATTCAATAGTTACAGATTTGTTTTGATAAATAGATCTATTTAATTCTGAAATAATCGCAAGATCATCTTTGTGAAAATATTTCTTCCAGACACTCTTCTTTAATAAATTTTGAAACTGGAAACCCGTTTTCTCTTTGAATCCTTCAGAAATCCAATCTAGCTTTTTTGAATTATCCGGATTTATACTAACACAAAACACAAAGTCGGAAGTAATTTCGGAGAGAATCTTAAATCGTTCTGCCAATAAAACTGTATTGGATTTATCTTTTGGTGAATTTTTAAAATTTGGTTTGCTCTTAGCCTTCTTTGTGCCGGAGGAAGCGTTTGGTTTTTTGCCAACAGGATTTTTAGCTTTAGCCTTAATCTTATCTTTTACTTTTGAAGACGTGGTCGTTTTTTTTCTCATTACTAATTCTTTTCTATTTTTTAGGAATACTAAAGCTAAAAGTGCTGCCTACGCTAACTGTACTTTCCACCCAAAATTTACCATTATGTTTTTCAACAAACTCTTTACAAAGCACTAAACCGAGGCCGGATCCTCCTTCGTCGCGAGTTCCTCTTCTTACAAAATGAGAATCGATCCGGAACAGTTTGCTTAAATCTTCTTTCTCGATACCAATTCCACTATCATTCACGGAAATAATCAAGTCCTTTTCCGTTGGTAATGCGCGAATAAGAATCGATCCGCCATCATGGGTAAATTTTATTGCATTAGAAACCAAGTTCCTAACTATAGTACTGAACATATTCCTATCGTAATTGGCATAAATACTTTTATCGCACATAAAGGTGAGAATAATATTCTTTTTCTCAATTGCCGTCTTGAATGGAACAAGAATTTCTTCAATGTCATCTTTAGGGTTATTCTCTTCGGGTTTATATTCCATTACTCCACGCTGCAAGCGGCTCCATGCAAGAAGATCGTCCAGCAAAGCAAATTGCATTTTCAGTCCATAGTGCAACTTCTTTTCATACAAAATTCTTTCTTCCATAGATAAATCTTCTTCATCTATTAATATAGATGTAATGCCAAGTAATCCTTGGAAAGGCGAGCGTAAATCGTGCGCGATAATTGATAAAAACTTATCCTTCATCAAATTAGTTTCGCGCAGTTTTTGTTCGGAAGCAATTAATTTTTGCTCTGCCCATTTACTCTCCGTAATGTCTTCTATGGTCCCCTCGTAGTATAAAATATTCCCATTGGCATCGCGAACAACATTTGCGTTTTCTCTAATGTGAATCAGCGATTCATCTTTACGCTTCATTGAAAATTCAATGCCTATTAATTTTCCATTTTTCTCCAAATCTTTAACAAACTCTTTTCTGGTATAACCGGATGCATATATTTGATTTCCAATATCGAGTGAGGATAATTCTTCGAATGAAGAATAACCGAGCATTTTTATTAACGCTGGATTAGCAATGAGAATTTTGCCATCTGGTGTAGTTCTGAATATTCCTATTGGAGCGCTTTCGTAAATATTTCTAAACCGTTCTTCGCTTTCCTTTAGTTTTTCTTCTGCTTTTTTTCTGTCGGAAATGTCTCTTCCTATTGCAATAATTACATCTTTGCCATTATATCTTCCCCGGTTGATGACTACGCTTTTGGGAAATACTTCTCCGTTTTTGCGTAAGCCGTAAAAATCAAATTGATTTACTTTCCCGGTTCTAAATGTCTCTGTAAGATATTTATCAACCTTGGCTAAATCATTCATCCCTTTAGGGGAAAGATATGCCGGCGTTTTATTCACAAACTCTTCGCGGGTATAACCATACATCTTTTCTGCGCCGTTATTAACATTAACGAAGTAACCATTTTCATCTAAAATGTAAATTGCATCACTTATTGTGTTGAAGAGTTCTCTGTAACTTTCTTCCCGTTCGCGTAAATCCAGCTCAACTTTTTTACGTTCTGTAACATCTCTTACTATCGAAATAATAACTTCTTTGTTCGTCCAAACACTTTTTCTTAGTGAAACCTCAACATCGAATAAGGCACCGCTGATCGGTCTTTTGGCTTTCCATTCTAAAACTAAATTGGCGCCTTTCGAAACACTTTTCCAAATATCTTCCAATCTAGTTAATTGATCTGCCGTATCTGCGCTCAAATCCTTTATACTGGAATGGGTTATTTGGTGGTAAGATGTTTCGTATAGTTCAAGAGCCCGTTCGTTAGCTTCAATTATATTGCCGTTTATATCATGCAAAATCACTGCATCATAAATGTTTTTGAAAAGTGTTTTAAAGTTGTTTTCAGATACAGCAAGAGATTGTTCAACAGACTTTTGCTCAGTAATATCAGTGGAAACGGCAATAAGTACTTCCTGCCCGAAGTAAGTCCCTTTGCTTACTGTAACGTGCTTAGGAAAGATTTCACCATTCTTTCTTTGTCCCCAAAACTCGAATGATGAAGGACCTTTTCCGGAATAAGTAGCCTCTAAGTATTTGCTAATTTGTTGTAAGTCATTCAATCCCGGTGCTGAAAGGAATTCGGGAGTATTACCAATAAACTCCGATCTATTGTAGCCATACATGATTTCGGCTCCTTGATTAACATCAAGGAAGCGTCCCATTTGATCTTGAATATAGATGGCATTCTGCACAGAATTGAACAAACCTTTAAAGCTTTCTTCGCTACTTTTTAAAATATCTTGAAAGTGGTGTGATTCTGTAACGTCTGTAGTTACCCCTATTCGAGCTTTTATTCCATTGTATATTATGTTCTGGGCGCGGATATCAACATAAATTATTGAACCATCTTTTTTTATGTGCCGCCAACCTTTTGTAAAGGTTGGTAAGTCATCTGCAAGGGCCTTCTTTGCAATCCTATCAATTCTGTCCCATTCTTCTCTGGGAGAAATATCTTTTATAGTCATGGTACAGAATTCTTCTTGCGAATAACCGTAGAATTTTTGGGCAGACTCGTTCACAGAAATAAAACGAAGTGTTTCTAAATTATAAATAAACATATGGTGGGGATTATCGTGGAATAGGGATCTATAATAAGTTTCTTTGGAAACAAGCCCTTGCTCTATGCGCAGTTTCTCGGTAATATCTCTTTGAATACCAAACAACCCGGTGATTTGATTCTTCTCGTTCTTAAAGAGAAAATAATTGCCCTCGATCCAAATCTGGGAGCCATCGATTTTCCTTTCATCAGTAATAATTGTTGTGTGCCCTAATTCGAGGATTTTTCGGCAGACTTCCATACCGTGCTGCGGATTGTGAATAAAAAAATCAGCCGGGGAGAGTCCAACAATTTCAGATTCCTTTGCTTCATACTGTTCTAAAAATGCTTGGTTTACTCTTGTTACTTTTTGATCATTATAAAATTGCTGCAAAGCTAAATCTTTATTGGTGGATTTTTCCCAATCCAATGGACTCGCCATTTCCATTAAGAAGAAACCATCTAGAGACTGAGTAAAGAAAGCTTCCAACAAGTCTTCGCTTTTCCGAGAAGATTTCTTCTTCGAATTTGCCGCAGTCTTTGCCGGCACATTTATTTTTTTTGTCTCGCCTTTCTTACTCGATTTCATTTAATCTCTCTTAAGATTCGGCTGCAACGGATACTTCATCGCCAAGTATTTTATTTAGTACTTCCTTCTTAAACTTCTCGGAATCGTCTGTTTTTTTTATTATTCCATCAAAAACAAAAACTTTTAACGAAACAGCTTTTAGATCTGTAACGATCAAGAAAATAGATGTTTCGTCTTCGCGGGCAATCTCGCGAATCTTTTGCGTTATAATTCTTTTATCCAGCAATCCAATTTTATCGCTTACTACAATATAGCGCGGAGAAAACTTTGTAAAAATAGAAAGGGCTTCAGTTCCGTTTTTCGAATCTTGAATAATAAATTTATCGTCAAGCAGCTTATGAAATAGCTCTCTGGCCTTAGTATCGTTTTCTACAAGAAGTAATCTGGGAGAACCAAAATTTTCCTTAAGCCCGGAATCTAAATTTGTTGAATTCTTCTTACTAATCATTCTTGCGATTATTCGATTTATCCGCTTTACAGTTTCATTTACCTCGATTGGTTTTAATAAATAATCACAAATTCCTTTTTCTAAAAGGGAAGCAACCATTTCTTTATCATTCATGGCGGTAATAACAACCACCGGAATATTCCGTAGGAGGGGATTTGACTTAAGCAAGCTTAGCATTTCATTTCCATCCATAATTGGCATCGTAATATCCAGCAGTATAATGCTTGGTGTTTCAGATTTCAAAATGTTCAATGCAGTCTCGCCATTTTCAGCTTCAATAACAACACATGCAAAATTCTTTTTGAGAATAGCTTTTAATAGAGCTCTTGCTGCTTCATCGTCTTCTATAATTAAAAAATTTAGCAAAGAAAATCCTTTATGCTTTTATAGAATTATTATTTCTTAAAGTAAAACTGAAAGTGCTTCCTTTTCCCAACTCGCTTTCTGCCCATAAATTTCCGTTGTGCAGCTTTACAAACTCTTTGCTTAACATCAATCCCAGTCCCGTTCCTTTTTCTTTTGCTGTTCCATGTGTTGTCAAAGTAATATTACTATCAAGTAATAATTTAATGTTTTCTTCAGTTATTCCAACGCCGTTATCTGTTATCGAGATTTTTACGTACTCATCAAATTTTGTTGAACTAACACTTATTTGACCGCCGAGATTTGTAAACTTTATTGCGTTACTTGTTATATTCAAAATAATTGACTGTAGCATGTTTTCATCTGCGTAGCACATCAAGTCGGTTTGAACGTTGTTGATTAGTTTAATTTGCTTGCTTAAGGCCATAGCGCTTAGAAGTCTGAAAATCTTATCTACAATTAAATAAAGGTGTGTTTCCTTTGGCTCAAATGCAATTTTCCCGCTTTGTATTCTAGACCACTCAAGCAAATTGTTTAACAACGAATTTGTTGTTCTCGCAATTTCGCCAATGTATCCGGCAAATTCTTTAATTTCTTCTTTAGAAAGTATCTCACATTCTTCGTTTAAGATTTCAGAGTAATTCATAAGTCCATTTATAGGAGCGCGCAAATCATGGCCGATAATAGAGAAAAATTTGTCCTTTGTTGCATTAAGTTGCTTAAGCTCTTCAGTGAATTTCAATACTTGCTGTTCGGCAATTTTTTGCTGAGTTACGTCTCTCAAAATCATAAGAGCCTCATCATAACTGCGTATTGCAAATCTGGCTTCAAAAAACTTCTGGGTCCCAAGCAAACTATATTCAAAGTCAAAAGATTTGGTTTCGCCGGTTTCCAAAACTTCATTTACGAATCGTACTGTTTTATCGGCTATGGCCGGTTCAAAAATTTCATCAAGAGTAAGAATAGTAGAACTATTCTTTTTAGAAAATAACTGATGGAAATTGTTTTTTGATTCAACAATCTCCCCATTCTTTGAAACTATCAAAATATAATCGGGTATCGCTTTTAGAACAGAGTAGTCGCTTGATTTAATATCTTGGAAAAGCCGTTCTATTAAACTTTTATCAGAAACATCTTCTACAACACAATCGTAATAAATAGCATCGGGATCTGCGGCCACTTCGTGCCCAAACTCTCTAAGCAGTTTTTTCTGATTGTTCTTTGTTGTCCATTTGTATTCATAAAAAGTTTTTTGTGAATCTTTAATAAATGAATTGAGTCTCTGAGGATCGAAGCACATTTTAAGAGCGTATGAGTCGTTTATACCATACTGGAGATCAGCAATACTCTCGAAGCCGAGAAGTTGAAGCATGTATTTGTTAACAAATACTAAATTGCCCAATTTGTCTACCCGAAAAACTCCAAAACCAAAGTTATCGAGTGAATTTGTGTTGCTAAGTTCGATATGTTCAAAATATGCGTGCATTAATTTATAGTTGTATCGTTTGTTGCTTGGTCTGGTTCAACCCACATTGGCAGAATGAAACTGAATTTTGTTCCTATCTTAAGTTCGCTTTCAACTTTTATTGTGCCACCCTGGCGTTCAATCATTTCTTTGCAGAGAATTACTCCAAGTCCGGTTCCTTTCTCATGTTCTGTTCCAAGTGTTGTGTAATTTGCGTCAATCCGGAAAATTTTTTCCAGCACTTCCGGACTCATACCTACGCCGGTGTCTTTAATTGCAATTTCATGGAATACATTGACCTGCTTAGATGAAATTGTAATCTCGCCTCCGCGCGGTGTAAACTTTATTGCATTACTCAACAAATTTTCTAAAATAGAGTTTAACATTCTCTCATCTGCATTTACGAACGGATCTTCAAGAACTTCGTTATGAATTTTTATTTCTTTCCTTTCGGCATTCGCAGAAACTAGACTTGCAGCATATAGAATGCTTTCATACAGTTGAGTCTTTACCGGATTGCATTTCATCTTTCCGGTTTGAAGCCGTGACCAGTCCAGTAAGTTCTCAATTAGCTTAAAAGTATTTTTAGATAATGTATCCAACGAAGTAATAAACTCTTTCATTTCTTGTTTGCTCAGTAATTCGAATTCTTCTACAAGTAATGTCGAATATCCCATGATTCCGGCGAATGGGCTTTTAAGATCATGTGCTATTATCGAAAAGAATTTGTCTTTTTCAGCATTTAATTCTTTCTGAATGCGCTCCGACTCTTCCAATTGCGAACTCAGATTTACTAATTCTGCGGATTGTTCTTCCATTAAATCTCTTTCATACTTCAATTCTTCTATCAAATCTTCGTTTCTTTGTAATGTCGCTTTGACTTCGCTTATATCTTTTACTATTTCTAAGATTTCTCCATCTTCTAAAAATTGTTTTGTTATCTCAGCAAGTAATCGAGTCTGATCTTTACGAAGGAAGATGCATTCTGTCCGGTAAAGAGTATTTCCTCCTTCCGACCGAAATGGTTGTTCTGTGTTTGTTTCTACAACAAAGTCTTGCAAAGACTTATTTAACAACTCTTGTTCCGAGTAACCAAGTAGTTTGAGTCCAGCCAAATTTGCACTAATAATTTTGCAAGTGGAATCTGATATAAACTCCGCTACTTCTACTTGTTGAAAGGCAGCGATTATAGATTCGCGCTTTAGAACCTGTTCTTTGTTAGCCTCTTTATTTTTAGTAAATAGAAAAGCAAAAAATATTACAAGCATAACTGCGGTTGTTCCAAAGAACAGAACATTGGGCATCTGCACAATTCCAATCGAAAAGGTCGAACCCATCACCACAATCATAAATTGCAACGCATAAAAAACAATCATCGAACGAACCCAAACATAATTTTTAGGTAAGCTTTCTCGAAGGGAAATTCCTACCGGAAAAATCCGTAAGGTTTTCTTGCTGGTCTTAAGTGAGGATGACAAAGGAATACTCCACTTTTTATAAGTTAAGTTCTAGATGGTCAAATCGAATGCCACTTAGTGTTGTCGTTATAAGTAATAGATAGATTCGCTTCTTGCTAAAAGGGGGCAATTAGGTTCAAAAACGAAGAGATGCAACATAAACTTTTGATATTTTTTATCAAGTTGAAATAAACTGCACAATTTTAAGACCATGCACAATATTAGCCATTGAAATTTCCAAAAATGCTTTCGATAATTGATTTGAGAATGGAATAGAATTTGTTTCTTCTTATTAGAATTTGGAGTAAATGATGATACTTGTTAGCGTAAATACAAAAGGTGGATTATGCCATGTTAGTATTACTCGTAATGAAAAAACGATAAAACTGACTAAAGAAATTAATACACTAAAGAGAGCAAATCTTGCTGTGTTTAAAATTATTGCAAAGGGATTACTCTTGCTATTCAAGCCCATTCCTTATTATCAGAACAAGATTTGATCGCAAGAGAGAACTTCCTAAATCAGCGCGTATCAACTTCAAAATTCTACTTAAAATTCATTTTAAAATTTTTAATCTAAACTTTCTAAGGCTCATTTCGATTATACTAATGTAAAAATTTATCAAAGAGTGGAGAGAATATGAGTACAGTAGCTCAAGCGAAAACCGAATCAAACGAACTACTCCAGTTAGTCAGCTTTAAGATTGCAAACGAAGAGTTTGGAGTTGACATTTTGAATGTTCAAGAAATTAATAAAATGACACAGATAACAAAAGTGCCAAACGCACCGGAATTTGTTGAGGGTGTGATTAATCTTCGTGGAAGAGTGATTCCAATAATCGATTTAAGGACAAGATTAAAATTAGAAAAGAAAGAACATGATAAAGACACTAGAATTATTGTTGTAGAAATTGTTGGTAAGACTGTCGGGTTTATTGTTGATGCAGTAAAAGAAGTACTAAGAATTCCGATGAACATTACTGAAGCACCGCCGGAAATTGTAACTGGTGTTGATTCTGAATTCATACGGGCAGTTGGCAAGCTTGAAGATAGGTTGCTTATTCTGATAGACCTTGAAAAGGTTCTCAACTCAGAAGAACATGTGAATTTACAAGCAGTTTCATAATAGAATAAAATAGAATTCTAATAAGTTACATCGTAAAGGGTAGCGGAATTTTATTAACCTAAAATGATGAGGAAACAAATGAATTGGTTCTTGAACAAAAACATACGATTTAAATTATTGGCTGGCATTTCTCTGGCTTCATTCATTACCCTTGTTGTTGCTTATGTAGGTTGGGGTGGATTGATAGATACTGAATCTGGTGCAGAGGATTTATATCAAAACAGACTTCTTTCGATTGAACGAGTCTCTCAGGTTGAGTCTCAGCTCATATTTGCTACGTTGAATGCTGAAAAAGTTGTTAACGCTCCTACTCCTCAAGACGCCCAAGACCACTTAGAAAAAGTAAAAATTGCTCTTACAAAGGTTGATAAATCATGGAAGGAATATACGAGCGGGAATTTAACCGACGAAGAAAAAACGCATGTTAAAAAAATTGATGAAAATTATAAAGCATTTAAATCCAACTTAGATGCGGCAATGAGCTTTATGTCGATGGGGGCTATGGATGAGGTTAAAGTTATGCTGGGTGGCGATATTGAAACTTATTACGGAAAAGTTCAAGCATCTGTTGAAGAATTAACTCTACTAAACCAAAAGTATGCAGAAGAAACTAATCTTTCTATCGAGAGTGAGGGATCAACTGATAGATCTAAATTAGTTGCTTTTACTGTTATCGGGATACTGCTATCGTTAGGTTTTGGATTTTGGTTAGCAAATAAAATTGGTGCCCCACTAAAAAAATTAGCAGAGACTGCTGATAAACTGGCTCTAGGCGATGTAGATATTTCCATAGAATCTAAGACAACAGATGAAGTTGGAACTCTTCAGAAATCCTTTGGGCTGATGATTGAAGGAATAAAAGAAAAAGTTGCCGCCGCAGAAAAACTTGCCGCGGGCGATTTAACTGTTCGAATAAATGTAAGATCGGATGAAGATGCGCTTTCCAAATCAATGCAGAAAGTGGTCGAATCGCTCAGAGGACTTGAGGCAGAAACAGTAGCATTAAGCAAAGCTGCTGTTGAAGGAAAACTCTCCACTAGAGGCAATGCTGGTAAGTATTCCGGTGGCTACAAAGAAATAATTACTGGTGTTAACGAAACATTGGATGCTGTAGTTGCACCGCTTCATGAATCCAGCGAAGTACTAAACAAAATGGCAGAAGGTGATCTTACTGCTAGAATGGTTGGAACTTACAGCGGAGATTATCAAATAATCAAAGATAATATCAATCATCTAGGAAATTCCTTTAATAATGCGTTAAGCGATGTAAGCGCAGCAATCCAAGCAACCGCCAGCGCCAGCAGCCAAATATCTTCTTCAGCAGAAGAAATGGCCGCCGGTGCTCAAGAACAAAGTTCGCAGACTTCCGAAGTTGCAAGTGCTGTAGATGAAATGACTAAAACAATTATGGATACTACCCAGAATGCATCCAATGCATCTCAAACAGCTAAACATGCCGGAACTATTGCTAAGGAAGGGGGCAAGGTTGTTAACGAAACAATTCAAGGAATGAACCGGATTGCTTCAGTTGTAAAACAATCTGCCGAAACAGTTCAGCAACTTGGTAAGAGCAGCGATCAGATTGGCGAAATTGTTCAAGTAATTGATGATATTGCCGACCAAACAAATTTACTTGCATTGAACGCTGCAATTGAAGCGGCACGTGCCGGTGAACAAGGAAGAGGATTTGCAGTTGTTGCGGATGAAGTGCGTAAACTTGCTGAGCGTACCACTAAGGCAACAAAAGAAATTGCTACTATGATTAAGCAAATTCAAAAAGATACATCCGAAGCAGTGATATCAATGACTTCCGGAACATTGGAAGTTGATAAAGGAAGAGAACTTGCCGATGAAGCCGGAAAATCTCTTGCTCAAATTATAACCGGCGCACAAGAAGTAGTTGATATTGTTACTCAAGTTGCAGCCGCAAGTGAAGAGCAATCCAGTGCTGCAGAACAAATAAGTAAAAATTTAGAAGCAATAAATCATGTTACTAACGAAAGCGCTACCGGTATTCAACAAATTGCACGTGCCTCCGAAGACTTAAATAGACTAACAATTAATCTTCAAGAATTAATTTCCAGATTCAAAATTGGTGATAGTTCCAATCAACTCTATGGAGCTAGTTATAACCAGCTGGCTGTACACTCCAGCGGGAAGCTTATTAATAATTAAAACAAAATGGGGAGACGGTAAGTCTCCCTTTTTTTTGTTCATTCCGGATAACCAACAACACTTGCAACAAATAGTTGCCGCTTACAACTTTCCAACTAAAAATAAAAAACGTTTTACCCGATAATTACGATGTAATAGACTTTGTGTTCATTTAAGTAATTATTAACTAAACAGGGGAAGAGATGTATCGTTCAATTTCAAAAAAAGTAGCCGCAATTGTTGCCGCGTCGTTATTCGTAACTCTGACTTTAATGCTAATCATCCTAGTAACAAATCAAAAAAGTTCTAAACTAGATGCTGCGGGTCAAGAAAATCAAAATCTAAGTCAAGTAATTATTAACTCAATATCCTTCGCTATGGCACAGGGTGCAACCGACGTTGAACCCTACATAGAAAAAGTTAAAAGAACCAAGAACCTAGCCGAACTGAGAGTGACACCTACAAATAAGATTACAGCTGAATCTGAATCCAAAATGGATAAGGATGAACTAGCTGTCCTCAACTCGAAAAAATCGCTTACTCTTTCAGAAACATTTCATAATTCCTCTGTATTGCGAACAATAGAACCAATCCTTTCCGATGAAACATGTAATAGCTGCCATAGCTCATCAACGGGTGAACCTCTTGCAATTGTGAGTGTTAGGTATTCATTAGAAGAAGCATATTCGGATTTAGCCGGCCAGCGCTGGATTGCCATTATTCTTGCCTTTCTAACGATTGCTGTAACTCTTGTAACCGGATTTATCTTTATAAGGAAATATGTTGATGCCCCGCTCAAAAATTTAGCAAATGCTGCAACTAAAATGGCAGAGGGTAATTACGATGTGAAGCTTGATATAACAAGCCATGATGAATTGGGGACACTTACTAAAACATTCATTACCATGAAAGAAAAAGTACAATTACTGTTTCAATATCTGGAAAACATTCCCACTCCAATTATGGCGGTAGATAAGGAATTTAACATTCAGTATATGAACAAAGTCGGATCAGAGGTTGTCGGCAAGAATCAAAAGGAGTTAGTAGGTCAAAAATGTTACGATCAATTTAAGACCGAACATTGCCGTACCGAATTCTGTGCTGTTAAACGAGCAATGAAGCAGAATAAAAACGTTACAGAGGAAACAATTGCACGGCCGCAAGGAAATGAAATCCCGATCATATACACGGGTGCCCCGTTAGTTGGCATCAATGGCGAACTAATTGGTGCAATAGAGACCGTTACTGCAATTACTGAACAGAAGAAATTAGAATCGTACTTAAGCAGATCAACTAATAAAATGCTGGAAGCAATAAAGCAGTTTTCTGATGGAGACTTAACGGTAAATGTTGAATGTGAGATTAAAGATGATAGCATTGGTCAAATGTTCGAATATTTCAATCATTCAGTCGGAAAAATGAAAGAGATGATTGCTGAAGTATCATCGGCAGTTCATGCAACGGCTAGTGCCAGTAACCAGATTTCTTCATCCTCGGAAGAAATGGCGGCCGGTACACAAGAACAGAGCAGTCAAGCGGCAGAAATAGCAAGCTCTGTTGAGCAAATGACAAAAACAATTTTAGAAACTACACGCAATTCATCAAGTGCTGCCGAAGCAGCTAAGAACTCCGGCATTATCGCAAAAGAAGGCGGCAGGGTAGTAAATGAAACTATTAAAGGAATGAATAGAGTTTCCGAAGTTGTAAAAAAATCGGCAGAGACCGTTCATGCATTAGGAAGAAGCAGTCAACAGATTGGAGAAATTATTCGGGTTATTGATGATATAGCCGATCAGACAAATTTGCTTGCGTTGAATGCAGCTATAGAAGCAGCCAGAGCCGGAGAACAAGGACGTGGCTTTGCGGTTGTAGCAGATGAAGTTAGAAAACTTGCCGAGAGAACTACCAAAGCGACTAAAGAAATTGCTGCTATGATTAAGCAAATTCAAAAAGATACGGTTGGCGCAGTTGCTTCTATGGAAGAAGGAAAAAAAGAAGTTGAGCATGGAAAACTCTTAGCAGATCAAGCTGGGCAATCACTAAAAGAAATAATTGGTGGAGCTGAAGTTGTTGTTGATATGGCAATGCAAGTTGCCGCAGCAAGTGAAGAACAAAGCAGTGCTGCCGAACAAATAAGCAAGAACATAGAAGCGCTTTCAAATGTTACGCAAGAAAGTTCCGCCGGAATCGGTCAAATTGCACGCGCTTCTGAGGATTTATCCAGACTAACAATCAATCTGCAAGAATTAGTCGGCAGATTTAAAACACAAGAGAACGAAACAAAACCCGGCTCTTCCGGGAGGAATAACAACTTTATAACCAAAATGGAAACAATGTATCTCAATAATTAAAGCGCCAAATATGTCTTTAAATGGTCTTTTTTGAAAATGAATTGTTCAAAATAAAAGTATTCTTTAAAGAATGAGATTGATATCGATAATAAAACCAAAGATTGAATGTTAAAAGGACTTATAATTTACAAGGAGGTACAAATGAAAAACTCATTCGATTTTAGAACCGTTTTTTATGTAGTAGTAGCAATAGTTCTTTTTTTTATTGTAGTAACGGAATCTAAAGGGGATAAATTATTCCCTGGCGAAGAAGAATATTTCATTGCAGTAGAAAAAGCTCCATCTCCTATTGGCGGCTTAGAAGCGATAATGAAAAGGGCGTCTTATCCCGAACTTGCAATGAGAACGAGAACAGAAGGTAAAGTATATGTTCTTGCTTATATCAATGAATCTGGAGATGTAGACGAAGTTAAAGTAGTAAAGGGAATTGGTGGAGGATGTGATGAAGAGGCTTCACGAGCGGTAAAAAGATCCAAATTCTCTCCCGGTCAGGATAAAGGTGTAAACGTAAAAACAAAATTGGCAATAGCTATTCATTTTAAACTACCTAGTTAATAACAAAAATATAAGGTCTATCAGAATGAAGTTCTTTAGTATTAAAACCATCTATTCTATAGTAGCAGTAGCATTTTTATTCTCTATGATTAATACAAATGCTACGGCAAGCAATCTATTACCGGGGGATGAGGAATATGAGATTGGCATCGAAAAAGCTCCCGCACCGATTGGGGGAAGTGATGCTATTACTAAAAAAATTAACTATCCGGAATCTGCTTTGAAAAGCAAAACAGAAGGTAAAGTGTATTGCCTAGTTTTAATCAATCAATCCGGTGATGTTGATGATGTAAAAATTGTAAAAGGTCTTGGTAATGGATGCGATGAAGAAGCTATCCGCGCAATCAAGAAAACAAAATTTACTCCAGGTCAAAATCTTGGTGCCAATGTAAAAGCTAAATTAGCTTTAGCAATAGTTTTCAAACTTCCATAAATAGCAATGTGCCAAAAGAAAACTGATGGTTTAGCAAATTGTAAATTATTTTTGATGCGCTTCGTAGTATAATGAAGCGCATTTGATCTGTTCCATAGGTGGCTGTCGCATAATTAATTATTTAATCACAAATAGCCCGCGGATGACGCGGATTTAACAGATTTACACTGATATATTTTTGATTCATTAATTACGCGACAACCTCCATAGGCATGCGCTTAGTTTGTTCTTATGAGTGTTTGAAAATAGTGAAGTGTCGGTTATTATTATTTCCATGTTGTTCAAAAAAACAAATAGCTTATAACTCGCAAGAGAAAGGGGTATGAAAAAAATAAATTTCAAGAATCTAAAGCTGGTACAGAAAATCCAGCTGGCAGTATTTGGCATTGCCGCCGCCTCTACAATTATTGCATGTACTGCGTTATTCGAAATGTTTCGTGTAGAAGAACAGAAACAAGAGTTGAATGAAGCCTACTTTAATCCCAAAAACGAAATCAAAGATCTGATATTAAACTTTAAGAGCATTCAATACGCGGGAATGAAGTTTGCTATAGTTGGATTTGAAGCATCATCTCAGGAGAATATTAAATTCATCGAGGGAAGGAAAAAATCAATTGATACTTTGTTTGCCCGGTTGGAAAAAATGGAAATTGATGGCAAACTAAAAAACGAAATTATAGCAACAAACAAGGTTTGGAAAGAATATAAGAATGGTGTGATTGATGCAGTTATTAGTGCCGGATTAATGAATGATCATGAAATGGCCTCTGTAATATCTACAACATCCGGAGAGGAAATTGCAGCAAGAATATCCAATCATTTCTCTCAAGTGGAAGACTATCTTAATACATACGGTACCGACCTAAATTCTAAAATTGCAAGCGAACTTTCCGGTGCCCGTTGGATAATTATATTCGGAATGGGAATAGGTGCCATCATTACATTTTTTTCTTTGTTCAAAGTAGCGCCCACAATAACAAAGCCAATATTAGAATTTAAGAAGTTGATTAAGAGCTTTTCTTTAGGCGATTACAACGCCGAAATAGAAATTAAGAGCAAAGATGAATTTGGTGAGATGCAAGAAATGTTGATTGAGTTACGTGATGCTCAAAGAGAAAAAATTCATGCAGCGCAAAATATTTCTCATGGTGTGTTTGTAAAAGTAACACCGGCTTCTGATAATGATGAACTTGCAGTCTGCTTTAATGAAGAAGTTGACTCTCTTGAAATGCTTACGAGTGAAATTAATTCACTTGTAACTGCTACAAGTCACGGAGACTTAATATATAGAGGCGATTCCAAAAAATTTAGCGGTGGATACAAAAAGCTAATTGAAGGCTTAAACACAACGCTCGATTCGATTATCGTTCCTATCAAAGAAGGATCCGATGTTTTAGCAATTATGGCCTCCGGCGACTTTACTAAAAGAGTAGAAGGGAAATATGAAGGAGATCTAAAACTTATAAAAGACAGTATTAATGAAGTTGCAGATTCGTTGGTAAATGCATTATCAGAAGTAGGCGAAGCAATTTCAGCCACGGCAAGCGCAGCAAATCAAATATCATCAAGTTCGGAAGAAATGGCTGCGGGTGCAGAGGAACAATCATCTCAAACGGCCGAGGTAGCAACCTCCATAGAGGAAATGACCCGGACAATAATGGATAACACTAAGAATGCAAGCTATGCGGCAGAGACTGCTAAAGAAGCTGGCGATAAAGCTATGCATGGCGGCAAAGTAGTAAAGCAAACAATACAAGGCATGGAAAGAATTAGTGAAGTGGTTGAAAAATCGGCCGAGACTGTTTTTGCGTTAGGAAAGAATAGCGATAAGATTGGAGAAATTGTACAGGTTATTAACGATATAGCAGATCAAACAAATCTGCTGGCTCTCAATGCTGCTATAGAAGCAGCGCGTGCCGGAGAACAAGGCCGTGGTTTTGCTGTTGTTGCCGATGAAGTGAGAAAACTTGCAGAAAGAACTGGTAAAGCAACTAAAGAAATTGCCGTAATGATTAAAGAAATTCAAAAAGATACTCACGAAGCAGTTAGTTCTATTAAAGAAGGCACAAAGGAAGTTGAAAAAGGCAAACGCTTTGCAAATGAAGCCGGTACTGTTTTAGTCGAGATTATAAGCGGTGCCGAAAAAGTACGTGATACAGCGGTGCAAGTGGCGGCAGCAAGCGAAGAGCAATCTACCTCTTCCGAAATGATTAGCAGAAATATTGAAGGCATAAATAACGTAACGCGAGAGACAAGCACAGGAATATCTCAAATAGCTAGAGCAGCAGAAGACTTAAGTAATCTAACTGTTTCTTTACAAGAAATGATTACACGATTCAAACTTAGAAACAATGGAATAGGAGGATTTACCGCATTAACTAATAATCATATTATGCAAAACTGAAACACGATAAACATTTCCCATATACTGGAAGCTTAGAAGATTAAGAACACTTTTAATTTACAGTACAGCAATTTCTACTACTCTCATTTTCTTTTTTGAATTTTGGTTTAAATCATAATAAGACTTAAACAATTTCAGAAACATACGATAGTACAATACCAAATGGCAGCAAAACTAATTTAGGAGGACACATGAAGAAAATTTTCTTCTTATTGGCAATACTGTTTATAAACAGTGCCAACGCGCAACAAATTGGGGATGTAATTAAACTATCCGGTTTTGTTAAGTCGGATTTTATATTTGATTCCCGTCAAGTTGTTAGTATTCGGGAAGGGCATTTTCTTTTATATCCAGCTAATGAGAGTCTTGATCTTAATGGAAACGATATAAATGATAAGTCCAACTTTAATGCACTTTCCATTCAAACAAGATTGAACGCAAAGATTACCGGGCCGGAAGCATTAGGCGCTAAAACCGGAGGTATGATTGAAGGAGAATTTTTTGGAACTTCCGAAGCAGATGTAAACGGATTCAGGCTTCGTCATGCTTACGTTACCTTATCATGGAACTCTACAACATTACTTTTTGGACAAACATGGCATCCAATGTTTGTTACAGATGTTTTTCCTCAAGTAGTTTCGTTTAACACCGGAGTTCCTTTCCAACCGTTTTCACGTAATCCGCAAATTCGACTTACTCAATCATTCGATAAGTTCAATCTTATTTTAGCTCTCTGCAGTCAGCGCGATTTTACAAGCAACGGTCCGGCTGGCTTCAGTTCTACCTATTTGCGAAACTCGGTTATCCCAAATTCACATGCTCAGCTTCAATACAAAAGTGAAAGTGTAATAGCCGGTGCCGGTGTTGATTACAAAACACTTACACCTAGACTTGAAACAACTAAAAAATTAAAAGCAGAAGAAACAGTTTCAAGCTATTCTTTGCTGGGCTATTTGAAAATCAAGAGTGGAACATTCAACTGGTTAGTTGAATATATCAATGGTGCAAACAATGCCGATTTGATGATGCTTGGCGGCTATGCAATTAAATCTGCCAATGCAATTACTGGCGTTGAAGAATATGAAGTATTACGCGCTTACTCTTTATGGACAGATTTAAGTATTGGAACAGATATTCAGCCCGGAATATTTATTGGTTATACAAAAAACCTGGGTAGTGAAAACGAACTTAGCGGAGCATTATTTACCCGGGTAAGCAATATTGAAAAACTATTTCGTGTTTCACCAAGAATGCTCTTTAATTACGGAAAATTTAGAATTGCCGCTGAAGTAGAAGTAACTGTAGCTTCATATGGAACAGTCGATAAATTTGCAAAAGTTAACAACACAAAAGATATTACAAACATAAGGGGATTGTTGAGTTTGTATTTATTTTTCTAAATCAAAAGGGATCTACCATGAAGATCAAAAAGCTAAAGGATTGGGGGATCGTTTATAAGCTATTAGCACTTGTTGTGCTTTCTCTCTTACCAATAGTTTTATTCTTGTTCGTCTATCTGCTTCCAAAAATCGAAACTCATTTGTTTGATGAGAAGCGTGAGGCAACAAAGCACATAGTGGAAGTCTCTGCGGCAGTTATAGAAAACTACATTGCGATGGAAGCTAACGGCACACTTTCAAGCGCTGAAGCAAAGCAAAAAGCAATTGAAGCCGTTAAGGCTCTTCGTTATAACAAAGCTGATTACTTTTGGATTAATGATCTTGAGCCGAAGATGATAATGCATCCCATCAAACCTCAGCTGGATGGGACTAATATTTCCGAGAACAAAGATCCAAACGGCGTTTATTTGTTCCGTGAATTTGTTAAAGTAGCACAAGCAAGTGGTGCCGGTTTTGTTGATTACATGTGGGAAAAACCGGGGCATACAAAACCACAGCCCAAAATATCATATGTGCAATTACTAAAAGAATGGGGATGGATTGTTGGCAGCGGTATTTATGTAGATGATGTACTAGAAGAAGTCTCAGCGCTATTCAATTCAATAGTCCTGGGATTGGTTTTGGCTTTTATTGTAGCCATTTTTATTGGTTATTTCATGTCCAAGTTAATTACTCATCCAATTATAGGTTTGCAGAAAGCTGCACAGCGGGTTGCAAGAGGAGACACAGATTTTAAGATTGACGTGACGAGAGAAGATGAATTTGGAAAACTTCAGATATCTTTTCATGAAATGGTTATTAACATAAATGAAAAAGTTGAAGTAGCGGATAGAATTGCCCTTGGCGATATGACGGTGGTTATAAACCAAAGTTCAGATAAAGATCTTCTTTCTAAAAGCATGCAAAAACTTAAAGATACTCTTAAGAATTTAATTGATGAGTTAAACCAGCTAACACAAGCTGCTCAAGAAGGAAAACTTAAGACACGCGGAAATGCTGATAAGTATGAAGGCGGCTTTAAAGAGATAGTAGCTGGAATTAACTCCACTCTTGATGAAGTTCTAATTCCTATTAATGAAGGCTCTTTAGTTTTGGCAAGAATGGCAAGCGGAGATTTTTCTGTTAAGATGGAAGGTGAGTATAAAGGCGATCACAAGATTATGTTAAATAGCATAAATCAATTGGGAGATTCTTTATCATCCGTACTTACAGAAGTGAGGCAAGCAGTTCAAGCTACGGCAAGTGCGAGTACAGAAATATCATCATCAACAGAAGAAATGGCTGCGGGTTCTCAAGAGCAATCATCGCAAACAGCAGAAGTTGCCTCCGCAGTTGAAGAAATGACACGCACGATTTATGAAACTACAAAGAATACCTCAATGGCGGCAGAGAATGCGAAACTGGCCGGATCCAAAGCTGTTGAAGGTGGAAAAGTAGTTGACGAAACAATTAAAGGAATGGTAAGAATAGCTGATGTTGTAAATAAATCAGCCGGAACAGTAGAAACACTTGGCAACAGCAGCAATCAAATTGGCGAAATCGTTCAAGTGATTGAAGATATTGCAGATCAAACAAATCTGTTGGCTTTGAATGCTGCAATAGAAGCGGCGCGCGCCGGTGAACAAGGAAGAGGTTTTGCAGTTGTGGCAGATGAGGTCCGCAAACTAGCAGAGCGTACAACAAAAGCAACTAAAGAAATTGCCGCAATGATAAAGCAAATTCAAAAAGACACCTCCGATGCAGTTGGCTCTATGAAAGAAGGTAAGCAAGAAGTAGAGAAGGGAAAAGTCCTAGCTCAAAAAGCCGGAGAATCGTTGAAGGAAATAATTGACGGAGCTGATAAAGTACTGGATATAATCACTCAAGTAGCCGCCGCAAGTGAAGAGCAAACATCTGCCGCCGAAGAAATAAGCAAGAGTATAGAAGGAATAAATTCCGTAACTAGAGAATCGGCAGCCGGAATTCATCAAATTGCTAAGGCTGCGGAAGATTTAAGCCGCTTAACTATCAGCTTACAAGACATGACAAACAGATTTACGCTAAAAGGCAGTGGCAGCGAGCAATCTGTAAGACATTCATTATCCGCTGGTCGTAGAAATTAACACATCTAAATAAAAGTGCCGGAATGTTATCATTCCGGCATTTCTTTTCTATTTAAAAAAATTACTTCCGCTTAATTATTGCCAATTCAGTAAAGAATCGTTAGCTTTATTCAAAAGAATCATTTTTTAATATGCAATTAACCGAAGATTTTATACAAGCGAACAAATTAATCCTACTTGGTAAGCTTACGGCCAATTTGGTTCACGAAATTCGTAATCCACTTTCGGCTATTAAGCTAAATTTGGACTATATGAACATGGCCAAGGATGATTTGCCTGCTGATATTAAAGAAATTGTAGCAGAATCTTTAGATGCGTTCGATCAGGTTACATTTTTAATTGAAGATGTTCTAGATTTTACACGCAAACCAACCGATAAAGTTCATGAAGTTGATATAGAGCAGGTTACTGACAGATGTTTAAAAATAATATCGATTAGCGCTAGAATGAAAGGTGTTCTTATTGAAAAGAACATAGAGCCTGAGTTGCCAAAACTAAATGTTAACAAAAATAAGATGATGCAAGTTTTCCTTAATCTGATAAATAATGCAATCGAAGCGTCAAATGAAAAAGGCCATATAATAATAAGGACCTTTCGAGCGAATGAAAGTCATAAACAGAAAGTAATATGGCAAGTACAAGATTTTGGATGTGGAATAAAGGATTCTGATAAAGAAAAAATCATAGGGGAATACTTCACTACAAAATCTAAAGGACATGGAATTGGACTTGGTGTTTGTAAAAGACTTTCTGAAGAGATGAATTCCGAGCTGGTTTTTGATTCAGCTTTTGGGGAAGGGACTACTTTTTCGTTAAAATTTCTATACTAACAAACTTTTAAGGCGGTAAATGATTCCGAAGATTTTAATTATAGATGATGATGATTTAGTTGCTGCGTCGCTAAAAAAAGTTCTTACCAAACTTAACTTTAATGTAGAAACATGTCTACGTGCCGGTGAAGCGGAAAAAATTGTTGCCGAATTTCAACCGGATATTATTCTGCTGGATATTTACCTAACAACCCATAATGGTATCGATGTTCTAAAAAATTTGAAGAAAAAATTTGCATCAATTCCGGTGATAATGATTACCGGATACGCGGATGTAAAAATGGCAGTAACCGCAATTAAAAGCGGCGCTTTCGATTTTCTCCTTAAGCCGATTGATCTGGAACAGTTGAAATTTGTTCTTGATAAAGCTGTTGAAAATCTGAAATTAAAATCGGAAGTAACAAAGCTACACTCACTTCTTGAAGAAAACGAACTCACTAAAGAATATTTTGGAAAGAGCTCAAAAATTCAGCGAATTGTCTCTTCAGTTGAAAAACTTGCAGCAAGTACAGACACCACAATGCTTCTCGAAGGTGAAAGCGGAACCGGAAAAGAAGTGTTTGCTAAATTTATTCATCAGCAAAGCCCAAGAGCGTTGGCTCCCTTCATTACAATTAACTGTGCAACAATTCCAAAAGATTTAGCGGAAAGCGAACTTTTTGGACATGAAAAAGGTGCGTTTACCGGTGCTTCAACAAAAACTAAGCTGGGCAAATTTGAACTTGCCGATGGTGGAACAATTCTTCTGGATGAAATCGGCGAGCTGGGTTTGGATCTTCAAGTAAAATTATTGCGCGTTTTGCAAGAAAGAAAATTTTATAGACTTGGCGGAGAAAAAGAAGTTTCTGTTAATGTTAGAGTTCTAGCTGCAACAAATAGAAATCTGGAAGAGGAAGTTTCCCGCGGTTCTTTTCGCGAAGATCTTTATTACAGATTAAACGTAGCTAAGATTACAATACCACCACTTAGAGAAAGAAAAGAAGACATTATCCTAATTGCCTATTCGTTTCTAAATGAGTTTTCCAAAAAATTTGGTAAGAACATTCAAGGTATTGATGCAGCCGGTTTAGAACTTCTTAAAAGTTACAATTGGAAAGGCAATATTAGAGAGCTACGCAATGTTATGGAACGTGTGCTACTTCTTGCTGAAGAAGATGAATTGACAGACGGACATTTTGCCTTTTTGTTGGATGGAAAAGATGCAATAGAAACTGAAGAAGATAAATTCATACTTCAAATTCCACCTAAGGGCGTTAAGATTGATGTAGTGTTAAAGGCACTCATTTTAAAAACGCTTAAAATTACAAACGGTAACCAGGTAAAGGCCGCAAAGGTTCTTGGATTATCGAGATCGAAACTTAGATATAGAATGGAACAGCTTGGTATAGAAGTCACAAAGAGTATCGGCTAACTTTCACAAATGAGCATAGATGTTCTATGTATCGTCCGGTGTCGCATAATTATTTATTTTGAAATAGCCCACGGATGACTCGCGCTCGCCACGCTTCGCAGTCGAAGCGGGGATTTAACAGATGCTTCGGTACACTCAGCACAGGTTTACACTGATATGTTTTTGATTCATTAATTATGCAACACCCAATTTTAGGGACGGTATAAAACAATTCACCAATTGAGTGAATTTTATTACTCATTAAATCCACTATCATGTTAATATTCTTCTATCCTTTTATTTTCTATCTCGGTTTTGAGGCAGTTATTGCTTAAGATTTTTTATAAAAAAAGAAGGTGTTACGCCGGTGTATTTTTTAAACGCAGCATTAAATGTAGCCCTATTAGAGAAGCCAACGTTTTTGGCAATACTCTCAAGCTTGTAAATATCTACTTCGCCTTTTTGCGAAATAAATAAGGCTGCTTTTTTTACTCTAAGTTCATTAAGATATGAGCAGAAATTTTCCCCATAATGTTTGTTGATAATATGTGAAAGATAGGTTCTGTTTGTATTTAATAATTCCGCCAGACTTTCCAATGTCAGGTGAGGATCAGAGAATAATTCTTTTTTAACTACCGTCTCTTCAAGGCGGGCAATCATATATTTCTCCCGAATAGGATCGGAATGTGTTCCTTGATCAGATTCATTTCCGTGTTCAATTATTTCTGCTTTCTTTTGATCAGTAACTGACTTGGAATATATATTATTAGAAATAGCAGTAGGTCTATTTTCACAGTGAACAAGTTCTATAACCTTTTCAGTCAGTTTTTTGTTCGCGTTACGGATCTTTACAAATAGATATAGAATAAGTACGAATGATAAGAGGATGATTAAAATTATTCCCACCATAACATTTTGTCTAACCTGATATATACTGTTTTTTGACTCTGCCATATTGTAATAATCATCAGCAATAAGCTGAATACCAGCATGGACATTTCTTATGTTATTTAATGAATCGGAAAGAAGAACAAATTTACTTTTTGCTAGAAAGGCTTCTTCAAAATCCTTCTTTTTATAGTAAATCTCAGCAAG
>CAZEDR010000002.1:35022-37679 GCA_964510975.1 uncultured Melioribacter sp.
CACTTGATATTCCTAAACTGCCAAAGGACCGATTCATGTTTTCGGTTCGCTTTAAATAGACCAGTGAAGAATCGTACTTATCTTCATGAAATAATAATATACTTTTAATCAAGTCTAATTTTGTCAACCACTCTATTCTGCAATATTTTGATTCAATATTGTAACCCTTTGTATAGAAATCCCATGCTTTTTTGTAATCTTTTTTTTCAATGTAAACATTGGCAAGACGGGTATAAGAATAAACCATGCGAATTGTATCCATATAATTTAGGGCGGCACTTTTATAAATGAATAAATCATTAAGTGCAGTTTTAAAATACCTGATGGCTTTATCATAATTTTTTCGTTCGGTTTCAATTAATCCAAGATTATTTGTAATTACAAACTTCCGCCAATCTCGCCATGCTTTCGGTTCTCCTTTCAGCCGTAACATATCTTTGTAATATTTTTCAGCTATATCATACAATGAAGCACAATAATATAAATCACCAATCTTATGCAGCACAGATACATATTCGTTGCTATCACCTATTTTGTAAAAAAGGTCCTTTGCTTTAAGAATGGATATCATAGCTGAATCGTATTTCTCTTCTCTCTCGTAAACTTCACTTAAAGTAACTTGTGATTGTGCCATTAGATCAATGTCGTCTACATTGCTTCCAATTTGATATGTGGCGTATAAGATGTTTTTCTTTTGATGACGGGAACCGAATCTTGAAGAAAATAACAGTGCATGATTATAGCAATATGGGTCCTCAAACTTTACAGTCAATTTTAATAATCTTTCCGTTTGTAGTTTTGCAATAGTAGTATCTATATCGGTAAGAGCTAAAATTATTTTTTCAAACACCTCTTTTTGAGCTAAGCCGTCGGCTTTTTGTAGTTCGTTAAATATAGGATCGAGACTCGATTGGCTATAAACTAGAGTATTTGAAGAAAGGAGAATAATAGAGATAAAAAAAACAATTCTAAGAGATTTATTCAAGGAAATACTCCAAGAAAAATATTGAAATCGGCTTTTTCAATACTTGAATATATTCTATTGCAGAAGTTATTACAAACACATTCGTCACAAATATTTTGGGAAGTAAAGATTTATCAATCTTATCATTTATCTCAAATTAACACCAGCTTAGGTGATCCACCAAATTACTAACTGATGTTACGTAGAAAAGAAAATATTTGTCATTCCAAGTCCCGATTTATCGCATAGGCGTCAACCTAATAATGAATTTTTATTAATAACTCCGGCATTTATGCCGGAGAATACAGACTAACTCAAAATTCTGGACTTTAGTCCAAAACAGAGTAACAATTTGGGCTGAAGCCCTATGTTTTTGAGCTCTTGTTTTTTCCCCGACTTAAAAAGTCGGGGTTATAGCAATAAACTTCTACTAAGTTGACGCCAATGCTCCGTTGGCGGGAGAGGAATAACATGCTGCGTAAGGTAAGTAACTAAGTAGATCCAATGTTTCTCTAATATTTCACACCTAAAAAAATCTCACAAGCCGGTTTTTCATGCATGATGTAAAGATTGATTAATCCTTACAACAAATAAATATTATCAAATAGGAAATGAATTATATATGCTTCGAATTTATTCTCGTAATGTTGAGTTCAATTGTACTTTACCGGATAGATTAAAATGAAAAAAATATTAGAGAAACTGAGAATGCAAAGCTTTTCAACCGAGGGTATCCTGGTAATCGTCTACGTAATCATAGCCCTAACTTTCGTGATTTATATTCTGTCTTCTTTATTTAATTAAGTGAGTGTTTACGGATTGTTGAAAAAGTCCAAACCACATATAGATTAATGAATTCTTTAACAAAAAAAAGAGGGCAGTGAAATGAAAAAAAACTTTAACACACTAATTCTATTTTTTATAGTGATAGTGGTATTGAGCGGGAATTTGTTTGCTCAATCAAAGGAAGATCTTAAAGCAAAAAGTGCCAATTTAAAATCTGTAATGGGAGTGCTTGCAAATAAGGTAATCACAGGAAGTCCACTAACCATTACTGCTGATGAGCTTGGGAACTACCAGGTAAATCATAGTGGTTTAGGCGGTAACCAGGTTTTTGGCGGTTTACCAGGAGATGGTGGAATTTTTGCTTGGTACCAGGGTGTATCAACCGGAATAGTAGGTGGTGCAACTGGTGCTTTTCGCAAATGGACTGCCGTATCGCAAACTGGCCCTACGGGAACTGGTACTGGCGCTGATCCATGGATTGTTATTACAAACCTTGCTGGCAATGCTGGTATGACAGTTGCGGTTACTACATCCTATGTAAATGGTGATGAATTTTTTAATGTATCATGGACGATTAACCTTACGGGAGTAGGAAATGTAACTACGTTTATTGCACAAGATTTGTATCTTGGAGGTAGCGACACAGGATATCCTTATTACGATGCGGCAACTGGAAGTATTGGAGGTAGGAATGCAGCTGCAAACCGCTTTCAGATATTTACACCAGTTGCCCCAGCCGCATCTGCGTATAAGGAGGATAATTATGGTACAATTTGGAGCAATATTGGCCAAGGTGGAAACCCGGGAGCTGGTTTTAATAATACTACTAATCCTGGCCTTATTGATAATGGCGCTGGTTTACAATATGACCTATCCGGAGCAGCCAGCTATACAGTTAGTGTTAAAT
>CAZEDR010000003.1:0-34444 GCA_964510975.1 uncultured Melioribacter sp.
AAAAGTGAATTTGAAAACCGATGACGACACGCTTTACGAATACACTCTCCAGATGATTGAGGAAGGAAAGCTAAAAACCAACTTTGTCTGCAACGATATTTACTCGCTTGAGCACATTCCTTTTGAGTACACAATAAAAACCAAATACGAGAAGATGCACTTAGAAGAAGGGAAGAAAATTAAGCTGGTGAGTTTTGGATTTTAGCAGTGTCCTAACAAATGCTGTTTGTTGAATAAAATTATTCTTTGTTTAAGTTAACCTCATTTTCGTGCATTTTAACCGTTTTTCAATAATTTATTTTTTTTCGGGAACCTTTCTTGACTTTGTGACATCAAAATGATATCATTTCAATAGCAATTAGAAGGAGTTGGGCAATGAAAGCAATTACAGAAAAAGAAGCAACGAAAACAAATGGTTTTATAATGCTGTTTGCATTCCTATTGGTTATAGCGGTTGATATTTATTTCTTCGTTCAAGCTGTTCAAGCAGATGAGCCGATTCGTCTAGCTTATATTCTTCCGGTATTTTTAATAGCCCTTACAATGCTTGCGGGCTTAACGGTAATTCAACCTAATGAATCGCGCGTACTGATTTTGTTTGGTAAGTACACCGGTACACTTCGCGAATCCGGTTTCTGGTGGGTTAATCCTTTTACAGATAAGAAAAAAGTATCGCAGAGAATTCACAACTTTATCAGCGATAAAATTAAAGTGAATGATGTTCATGGCAACCCGATTGATATTGCAGCCGTAATTGTTTGGCGTGTGGTAGATAGCGCAAGAGCTTTGTTCGATGTTCAGAACTTTGAACAGTTTGTAGCTATTCAAAGTGAAACTGCGATTAGAGCAATTACATCACAATACGCTTACGATTCCAGCGAGCATGATAAAATGTCACTCGTTGGCAACCAGCATGAAATTGCTGAAGAGTTAAAGAAGCATACACAATCAAGATTAGAGATTGCCGGAATTGAAATTGTAGAAACAAGAATAAGCTACTTAGCCTACGCGCCGGAAATTGCACAGGCAATGTTACGCAGACAGCAGGCACAAGCAGTTGTTGCGGCAAGAACAAAGATTGTTGAAGGCGCTGTGGGTATGGTTGATATGGCATTAAAAGCATTGAGCGAACAGCACATAGTGGTTCTTGATGAAGAAAAGAAAGCAACAATGGTGAATAATTTATTGGTAGCTCTTGTAAGCGAAACATCGGCTCAACCGGTTATTAACGCCGGAAGCCTGTACTAATAGTTTAGAGTGAAGAACGTAGAACGTAGAGTGAGTTGAAAATGAGAAATTTGTCTGAATATATTGATGCGAATTTGAAAATCATTAAGAAATCTTTTTTCGGTTTTGAATACGATCTTGTAGCCGGAGAGGAAGTGCTTGGAAGTATCAAGTACAATATGTTCTTCGGCGCAAGAGAGATTGTAAAAGGACTGGAAAAGAGAAATGTTGAGTTTTATAAAACTCACTTTTTAAGCAGACAAATAAACATACGCGAAGAGGGAAAAGAAATTCCATTTGCAAAATATAACCGCGAAATGATAAGCCGGATGGGGAATATATATTTGCCTAATGGAAACAAGCTTTTTATGCATTTTGGTTTCTTTGATTTTACCACCGAGATAAGAGACGAAAAGGGTAATACTATATTACTCTTAAAACGCCAGGGCGCATTTTCAAGAACATTAAGTGTGATAATAAAAAGAAAATCGGAACAAGTTGACGAAAACCCGTGGATTATTTTCTTAGCTCTATATCTAATAATTAAAAGAAGAAAAAGAAGAAGATGAAAAACATATCGGATTACATTGGACATGAATTAGAAATAGTTAACAAGAACTTTTTCAAATCGTTCTTCGATCTGATCGCAGAGGGTATTCCGATTCTCTCTCTTAGAAATACCGATTTCTGGGGTAACCACCATGAGATTTCCGGATACGATAAGGTGTGGGAAATTACCAAACCTAGCATCTGGAAAGGAACGCTTGAAGTGAAAGAAAAGAACTCATCAATAGCTGTTGCAACATTCGGAAGCAGCACATTCGGCAACAAAGGAACAATTACTTTACCGCGCGGCGAAAAACTGCTGATAATTACACACGTCTGGAAATCTACGTACGAATTACAGAATGAACTTGGAACAAGTCTGGTTTTGTTTAAGAACAAGAAATGGTATTCATCAACAATTAATGTATCAATAGAAAAGAAAGCCGAAGTATTGGATAAATATCCGTTTCTAATAATGCTGGTGTTCTTTACTGCGCTGCAAAGGCATAATGCCGCTGCCGCTGCGGTTTAACAATTAAATTATGAGTGCAAACGGAAACCGTTTGCACTTTGAGTAATATAAATGGCTGAAAAGAAAAAGTTTTTACTAAGAATAGATGATAAACTTTACGCCTCTTTGGAAAAATGGGCGGCGGATGATTTGCGTAGTATAAATGCTCAAATTGAATATTTGTTAAAGGATGCTGTTAAAAAATCGGGCCGGTTAAAAGATTCGCCTGAAGAAAATAGAGAAACAGATAATTCCTCAACCCAATAGAAAATATAGTTAATGAAATTCCCTATACTAATCCTTTACGGTTACATGTTTTTATTTGCAAACATACATGCACAAAAAACAGAAGGCTCCACTACAATAGAAAAGCTTATTAAAAATCAGTTTGCGCTTTATCCCAAAATGGAAGCACGGGATCTTTACAAATTTCTTCATCAGGCGGCAATGGGAAGCGAGCACGCAGTAAAAGATACAAACGCAGTTAAAGCATGGATGGAGAGAGAAGTTGCCGGTTTAGATACTACAATCAATAATGATTTCATGGAACAGCTTTCTCCCGACGGAAGATTAGCAAGAGTAAACCTAAGACCCTATATAAAGAAAGGAAAGGCGCCGGCTTCTCTATTAAAAGCCTTTGTAGTAACTGGAAATAAGTATCCCGGTTCAAAAGAGAAGTTAATTCAGTATCTAAAAACAGCAAAAGAAATGATTGCTCATAAAGAAATTCCTGTGGAAGAAAACATATTCAATTCTTTAACGGAAGAATTATCCAAAAGCGGTTATCCGGCAATTCATCATTCGATTACTTACGAGCAGATATACAAACCGGCTTACCGCGTAGTAGATACAAAATATCTGGAACCGGAAAAATAAATTTCCCTTTTTCACTAACCTCGTTTAATTCTTCCCACTATATTTACACATAATATTTTTGAAAGGCCCCAATGAAGTGTTTCGTTGCTAACCTAATGAAAAAACAGAGTGCTTACTTGATTGTTCTTGTTTTGCTGTTTTCATCTCTTCTATCGGCACAAACAGTAAAGCTAAAAATCATTCAAAGTACTGATGAACATGGCGCGATATTCCCATATGATTTTACAGACCGGAGAGATATAAGCAACTCGTTAGCTCAGGTGTATTCTTATATAAAAGAAGAAAGAGCCAAGCCTGATCAAGAAGTAATGCTCTTAAGCGGCGGAGATATTATTCAAGGAACACCCGCCGTTTATTACTATAACTTCGAAAAAACTAACGTGTCTCATCTTTACGCCGATATGATGAACTTTATGAAGTATGACGCGGGCGCTGTCGGCAATCACGATGTTGAAACGGGTCATTCGGTTTACGACCGTTTTAATAAACAAATTAAATTTCCTTGGCTTGCAGCAAACGCAATAAACAGTAAAACGGGAAAGCCATACTTCAAACCGTATGCTGTATTTAATAAGAAGGGAATTAAGATTGCCGTACTCGGTTTAATTACTCCTCATATTCCTTCTTGGCTCCCGGAAAAAATATGGAAAGGAATTGAATGGGAAGACATGATTAAATCCGCCGAGAGGTGGCTTCAAATAATTAATCAAAAAGAAAAACCCGATTTGGTAATCGGCTTATTCCACAGCGGCGTTGATTATGCTTACGGAAATCAGAAAGCAGATGAAGATAAAAATGAAAACGCATCTAAGCTGATTGCTCAGCGCGTTCCCGGTTTTGATATTGTCTTTGTAGGACACGATCACAAAGGGTGGAATTATAAAGAGAAAAACTCCCTCGGCGAAGATGTTCAAATATTAGGCGCTACAAGTTCCGCAAGAGATGTATCGGTTGCTAACTGCACTTTAATATTCGACAAAGAAAACAAAACGTGGAAAAAAGAAATAACCGGAGAAATTGTTGAATCGAAAAACTATAAGCCCGATCCGGAATTCATGAAAAAGTTCAGCAAACAGTTTGAAGAGGTAAAGAAATATGTTTCCCGCCCAATCGGGAGTTTAACCGAGACACTTTACGCTCGCGAAGCGATTTTTGGTCCGGCGCCCTTCGCCGATTTTGTAAACAATATACAGCTTGAACTTACCGGCGCGCAGATTTCTTTTACTGCGCCGCTTTCTATGAATGCTAAAATTGATAAGGGAGAAGTTTTTACTGGTACAATGTTTAAGCTCTACCGCTACGAAAACCTTCTTTATACAATGCAGTTGAGCGGGAAAGAAGTTAGAGACTATCTTGAATTTTCTTACAAGCTCTGGTACAACGAAATGAAGAATTGCGACGATCATCTTCTAAATTTTGATAAAGGTGATGGAGATAAAATAATTTATGATAAGAGAAACAACACTCCGTTGTTAAAAAACCAATATTACAATTTTGATTGCGCCGCCGGAATTAACTATACCGTGGATCTTGCCAAACCGGTTGGTGAGCGCGTTACAATTCTTTCAATGGCAGATGGAAGCAAGTTTGATCCGGGTAAGAAATACAAGGTTGCCGTTAATTCATACCGCGGTAATGGTGGCGGGGGACATTTAGTAAGCGGCGCCGGAATTCCAAAAGAAGAATTATCTAAAAAAGTAATTACATCTACAGAGAAGGATTTGCGCTTTTACATTATGAAGTGGATAGAAAAGAGTAAAACCGTTACTCCAAAAACTCTCGGCAACTGGAAAGTAATTCCAGAAGACTGGTGGACAAAAGGAAAAGAGAAGGATTACAAAATTATGTTTGGGAATTAAGTTGCTTGTGTAGAGACGTTGCACGCAACGTCTCTACTTGAATATTTTATTTCATCTTTGGCATATCGCGAACAATTGCTTTTGTTTTAATCTCACCGGCTTTCTTCAAAACCAGTTTAAGATCGTAGCTCTCTCCAATCTTAACATCTTTTGTTAAGCCAATAAGCATTATGTGAAGATCGCGCGGCTTAAACATAACTGAAGATTTTGCCGGAACCGCAACGCTTTTGACTGCGCGCATACCCATCATATCGTTTTCTTTTTTAAATGTTTCGTGAAGTTCTACAACTTCAGCATTTGCAAACTTAACAGCAATTAATGTATCGGCTCTATCGCCATCATTCACAAGCTGAAAAAAGAATGCCGAGTTTGCCCCCTGTGCGGCTGGACGGAGCCACGGATCGTTTACGCTTATGGTTGATTTCTTTGTTGTCTGCCCGAATACGATTCCGGCTACAAAAAGTATTAATACTATTTTTTTCATCTTCATCTCAAATATTGTTGTTAATCAAGTGATTTAATGTCGTTAACAATTTCATCAACGTTTATTCCGCTTCCCTTGTAGTTCTTGCGGATTCTTCCTTCTCCATCCATTAACTGAATTCGATCTGTGTGAGTGTAATAATAAATTTTTCTACCATCCTTAAACACGGTTGAATCACTAACAACAGCAAGAATTCCAATTCGGTTCATTAACGAATCAACAATGGGTTTATCTCCGGTAAGAAAGATCCAGTTGCTTAAATCCAGATTGCGAACTTCCGCAAACTTGCGGAGCGTCTCCGGTTTATCTTGAAGGGGATCGAAGCTGATTGAAACGAATTCCACGTTTTCAATTTTAGCTTCCTTAACTTTTTCTTGAATCATACGCATGTTGTTGGTTGTAAGGGGACAAATATCGGGGCAGTTTGTAAAAATGTAGCCAACCACAGTTAGTTTTCCTTTAGTAAGCCTAGGAAACGCGCGCGGGGTATTTGTCTGATCTACAAGTGAAAACTTGGTATTGCTTAAATCATCAATCACCTCAAACTTATCTGCACAGCCGAACAACAATATGAGTATTGCAAAAGCCAAACTGCTTTTCACTTTTAATTTGTTAATTTTGGCGGCCATAAAATTATCTTTATTGATTGCTTAAAATTACTAATAGTTTCGCTTAATGGATATTAGATGAAAATCATGTATAAAACGTTTCTCATAATTCTTATTTCTTGTTCACTTTTTGCTCAAGAGCAGATACGAATAACCAGTTATAATGTGGAGAGATATCCGGCTAATAATAACGCCGGGGCCGATTTGAAGAAAGTTCTAAAAGCTATCAGTCCAACTATACTTTTAACAGTTGAGTTAGACGGAAAAGATGCCGTGCATCAATTGCTCGGCAATACACTGGATTCGAGATATAAAGCATCAACAGAAGTGAACATAACTTGGGGGACAGGAAATGAAGCCGCTGTTTTTTATTTGGATTCTGTTGTAACATACTTGGGTTCCAGCATGATCTCGGCTGATACCCGTCCTATTGGTGAATTTAAGTTTGTCACCAAATCAACCAAAGATACTTTCTATGTTTTTGGAGTTCACTTAAAAGCTTATCCGGAAGAAACTGCACGAAGATTAAACGCAGTTAATTCTTTACGCAACAGAACTATAAAATTAAAACCGACCGATAACTATATGGTTGTTGGCGACTTTAACATTTTTACTTCAACAGAACCGGGATTTCAACGGTTATTAGATCAAAGCTCACCCGGCTATTTTATCGATATGTTGAATATCAATGGGTCTTGGAACAGCAATCCGGCATTTGCTTCTGCAAGTACTTATTCGCCATCTTCGTTAAGAACACGGTTGGATATGATTTTAATCTCCGAAACCCTAAAAGACGGGCTGGGAATGGAGTACATTTCCAATTCATTTAAGATATTCGGGAATGATGATGGAAAACATTACGGAACTGCTGTAAACAATTCTTCCAAAGGAACCAATTATTGGTTTGAACAAGATGCTTCGCTTGGCGCTTCATTGATAAATGCTTCAGATCATCTGCCGATATACGCGGACTTTAACTTTCTCAAGAAAACGAAAATTGAAAATTCTCAACAAATACCAAGCAGATTCGAACTTTCGCAAAACTATCCTAATCCTTTTAATCCGGAAACAACGATTAGATATAGCTTGCCTACTGCCGGCTATGTAACTCTTAAGATTTATGACTTGCTTGGAAGAGAAATTAAAACACTCGTTAGTGAGTTTGTACAAGCCGGAGAGCATAGTGTTCAACTTTCTACTATCAACTCTCAGCTTTCGTCGGGAATTTATTTTTATCAGCTGAAAGTTGGTAACTTTGTAGCGACAAAGAAAATGGCGGTATTAAAATAGAATGAGCATTTTTCTTCCGGGTCAAAAAAGACAATTCAATTTTCTGCTAAAGAACTACACGGAAAAGCCAAGCACAATTTTGGTTGTCGGTTCTTCAAGTGAACAGCTGGCAATATTGCTATCAACCAAATTCAAAGCACCGGTTGATTTAATAGTAGAAGATTATGAATCGTTATTGAATTCCAAGCTTGTTCTTAGCGGCGAAGAATCTATAACCGTTAGAATGATGAATTTTGACGCTACTGATTTTGCCAGCGAACAATTCGATTTGATTTACGCGCAAGCATCTATCTCGCTTACAAACAGAAACAAAATCATCAAGGAATTAAAAAGGATTTTAAAAACTGACGGATATTTATCTGTTGGCGAAATTGTTTCACTTAAAAAAGAATATCCGGCTTTTATAAGAGACTTATTCGATTCATCTAATCTGCTTCCATTGTTTCTCGATGAAATTGAAAAATATTATCTGGAAAGAAAATTTTCTGTGGTTGCTAAAACCAGCTTGTCGGATACACTAAAAGATTTTTACTTAGAAAGCGCGCAGCAATTAAAAATTGCAGAGCCCGGATTAAGCGACAAAGAAAAGAGCTACTATAAAAAGGTGGTTAATAAAATCAGTCACGATTCTAATGTTTATCTAAAACTCGGCGGTGATAAGTATATCGGCTTGGAAACATTACTATTAAAGAAGGGTGATCTTTGAAAAAGGGCGACATATTAGATTTAGAAATATCCGGCTACGCATTTGAAGGGAAAGGAATAGCAAAGATCATCAAGGAAGTTCATTCGCCAGAAGAAGACCCCAAGAAGTTTGTTGTGTTTGTAGAGGGCACATATCCGGGCGATGTGATTACTGCGGAAGTAAGAAAGATTAGAAAGTCATACGCAGAAGCCAAGTTGAGAAGCTTAATTACCGTTTCACCGTTAAGAACAGAGGCTGCTTGTAAACATTTTGGAACTTGCGGAGGGTGTAAGTCACAGAATCTTTTTTACGAGAACCAGAAAAAGTTTAAGCAAGAACAAGTAAAAGATATATTTGAACGATTGGGCGGCTTGAAAGATTTTGAAATGCTTCCGATTGTCGGCGCCGAAAAAATTTATTACTACCGCAACAAACTTGAGTATTCTTTCGCCGATAAGCGCTGGCTTTCGGAAAACGAGATCAGCTCTATGCAAGAAATTGAAGACCGAAACTTTGCTCTTGGTTTTCATATACCGGGCATGTATGACAAAGTTTTAAACATTGAAAAGTGTCATCTGCAGTCGGACGAAAGCAATCAGATTCTAAATCTTACAAGAAAGTTTTTCAAAGAAAGAAATATTTCCATCTACTCAACTAAAACTCACGAAGGATTTCTTCGGAACCTTGTAATCAAACAAGCCTCAAACACAACCGATTTGATGGTGAACTTAGTCGTTTCCGAAGAAAACGACGAACTGCTTAGCAAATACAAAGAGACTTTGCTGAAAGAGATACCTTCAATTACCACAATCATCTTTAACATTAGTAAAAAGAAAGCAAGTATAGCGCTCGGAGATTACGAAATCGTTTCTCATGGCGAAGGATTTATAATTGATAAAATCGGAAAAAGTAAATATAGAATTAGCGCAAATTCCTTCTTCCAGACCAACACATCACAAGCAGAAAGACTTTACAATGTAGCTTTAGATTTCGCCGAGTTCTCCGGCGATGAAATTGTATACGATTTATATTCCGGCGCCGGTACAATCCCAATTTTCATATCCGAAAAAGTTAAACAGATTTATGGCTATGAAAGCGTTGAGCCGGCAATAAGTGATGCTTTGGTTAACAAAGAGCTAAATTCTGTTTCTAACTTTGAACCTATATTGGCTGATTTAAACAAATCATTTCTGCCAATTATTGAAGAAAATAATTTTCCCCATCCAAGTGTTGTTATTACAGATCCGCCGCGCAGCGGTATGCACACAAAAACCGTTCAGGATATTCTTACTCTTAAACCGGGAAAGATTGTTTATATAAGCTGCAATCCAACCACCCAAGCAAGAGATATAAAACTTCTTTGCGAAGGCGGATACAAGCTAATTAAAATTCAACCGGTTGATATGTTCCCCCATACTTATCATATAGAAAATGTTGCGCTTCTAATCGCATCGGATATTTAGAAACACTAAACCAGTTTTAACCCTAATAATATCTGCTTCATTTTTGTATAGTCACTCAATATGATACACAATCTATATTTTAATTCTTCGCTATTAGCCTTAAAACACCGTTTTTTATTGGCATTCCGATTGATTTCTTATAGTCAAACAGTTCTTTATAAAGTAAGTAACACCCTCTAAACACTTACTGATGGCGGCGGTTATTGAAACAGAAGGCACTCGGCTGGGTCTTCTGCAGAGATTTCCGCCTTCTTCTTTTTAAACCAACATTTCAGATGAAAGACTTAATAGACAGGAAATAATAGAGTTATCTTGGTAATTAGCCATATTTTACTTAATTTTGCCCACTTTCAATCAATAAGGTAGGTCATGAAACGTACTTTTCAACCGAGCAACACAAAGAGAAAAAATAAACATGGTTTCCGCGAGAGAATGTCCACAAAGAATGGACAAAAAGTACTTGCGAGAAGAAGAGCTAAAGGCAGAAAAAGACTAACAGTAAGCGACGAAAAATAGTTGAAACAATTTGGTCTTTCTAACCAAGAAAGAATCAAAAGCAAGAAAGATTTCGATTCAGTTTATTCTTCCGGAGAAATTCTATTCTCTTCAAGCCAAAAACTCAAAGCTGTTTTTCTTATAGAACGAGAAGCAGAGCAAGCCGTTATTAAAGCGGCTTTTGCTGTTTCAAGAAAAGCGGGAATTGCGGTTTGGCGAAACAGGGTAAAGAGACTATTTAGAGAATCGTTTCGTCTAAACAAATCGATTCTTCAGAAAGAAGTTGAAGAAAAGAAAATAAGTCTTCGCATAGTTTTTTCTCCAAATTTGATTAACGAAAGAAGAAACAAAAAGATTTGCTTAGAAAATATTTTGCCGGACGTTGTTGATTTGATGAACAAAATCAAATCTGTGTTGTAGAATGAGAATCGTGTTTATAAAACTGGTTCGGATTTATCAAAAATTTATTTCGCCGATGTTTCCGCCTTCGTGCCGGTTTTATCCAACTTGTTCCGAATATGCAGTGCAATCGTTGGAAAAACATGGCGCGTTAATAGGCGGCGCAAAAGCTATCTGGCGAATTTTAAGATGTAATCCGTTTAATAAAGGCGGATTTGATCCTGTAGAATAAGAAAAGGAATTTGAATGGACCGTAACAGTACTTTCGCATTTTTACTTATTGGAGTTATTCTAGTTCTGTGGCTATACTGGAACTCGCCCGCACCGGAACCACAAAAGCCAAAATCAACAACGTCGCTTCAGCAAAAGGATACAACAAAAGTAGCGGCTCCCGTTGTTCCAGAGGAAAAGAAACAAGAAGAAGTTTCCCCTTTTGGCCCATCTAATCAAGCAGAAAAAGTTATTACAATTGAAACCGAACTTTCCCGCATCGAATTAACAAATAAAGGGGGAAGAATAAAGAGAGTTTTCCTTAAGAAGTTTAACACGTGGTATTTCAGTAAAACAAAAGACACAACTTTTTACAAAAAAAATGTTCAGCTTGTTAACACTTCAAAAAACGGCGGGGATTTCAATCTAATATTTGTTACAAAAGATGGAAAGCTTGTTAACACCTCTTCTCTTGATTTCAACGCTAATCAAAACAACTACTATTACAAACTTAGCGGCAAAGACTCTTTGGCTGTTGAATACGCTTTTACTGGAGACAACGGCAAGGCGATAAAGAAAAGCTTCTTATTCTATGCTAACAAATATGATTCGAAAGTTGATATTGTACTAGAGAACATGCAAGACATGATTAGTAGCTTTCGATATGATGTTATGTGGCAGAACGGTTTGAATTTTGTTGAAGAAAACTCCGTTGATGAAGCAACCTATTCACACGCCAATGCTTATACCGGAGAAGAAAATGTTGTACTTGATGCTTCTAGCCCGGGCGAGAAAGTGAACAAAGACATCAATGGAAAAGTTGATTGGGTTGGCGTTCGCAATAAATATTTTACCGCTATAATCTCTCCTAAGAACCCTTCTAATGATGGCGGCGCCTACATTGAGGGAAATCATTACAACAATAAGTATGGAACTCGAGAGGTTTACAGTGCCAGCATAAAGGTTCCTTTCCAAAATCAGAAGTATCAAAAAGATTCTTTTACACTTTATGTTGGTCCAGTCGATTACTATTTGCTAAAAACATACAACAATAATTACGAAAGCATTTTTGAGTTCGGAAATTTTCTTGGCTTAAAATTTATTATTCGTCCAATCTCAGAATATATAATGCTTCCTTTGCTTCGCTTTTTGGATAGTTTTATTCCAAACTACGGTTTAGTGATTATACTTTTCACAATCATAATTAAGCTTGCGCTTTCTCCGCTTACCAAAACCAGCTTAAAATCAATGGCTAAAATGCAGCAGCTTCAGCCAATGATTGCAGAGCTAAAAGAAAAGTATAAAGACAACCAGCAAAAGCAGCAACAAGAAACAATGAAGCTTTATTCAACATATGGAATTAATCCGATGGGCGGGTGTTTGCCAATGCTGTTGCAGATGCCAATTCTTGTTGCGTTGTGGAGTTTGTTTAACGTTGCAATTGATATACGTCAGCAACCGTTTATGTTGTGGATTGATAATCTTTCTTCACCGGATATAATTTTTAAGCTGCCATTCAAAATTCCTTTTTTCAACTTAGACCTAGTTAGTGGATTGGCCCTTTTAATGGGTATTACAATGTTTATCCAACAAAAGATGAGTGTTAAAGATCCAACACAGAAAGCCATGATTTATATTATGCCGGTTATGTTTACAGTGATGTTTATGAGTATGCCTTCCGGTCTTAACCTCTATTATTTTGTCTTTAACTTACTTGGAATTATACAGCAGTATTATGTAACTCATAAGCACAATCAAGAACCGCTTGTTCCGGTTGCTAATCCAAACAAGAAGAAGGGTTTTATGTCGCGAATGATGGATGCTGCCGAAAAACAAGCACATGTTCAAAAGCAGGCAAAAAAGAAATAAGTATAGGTTTTGATATCCCGCTAAAATTTTAGCGGGATTTTTTTCCAAAATAGTTTGGAAATGTTATCTCCTAATGACTGTTAAAATAAAAATATCTTTTCTTTTCTTTTTCATTATTACCGCACTCAGTGCACAAAGCAAAACTGTTTTAACGCTTGATCTAACAGAAAAAAAACTTCCGTTTGGTTTGGTTGAATTAGTATCAACTGCGGCGCCTAAAATTGGAATTGCGTTAAGTGGCGGCGGCGCAAGATCAATCTCACAAATTGGTGTTCTGAAAGCTTTGGAAGAAAAAAATATTCCAATTGAATTTATTGTAGGAACAAGTATGGGCAGTATAATCGGCGGCTTGTATAGTGCCGGTTACAATATCCACGAGCTTGATTCTTTGATGCGTAACACTAACTGGAACGACTTCTTCTCGGCACAACAATCTAATAGAAATGAATTGTTCATTGATCAGAAAATTACTGAAGATAGAGCTCTTTTTTCTTTTCGTATGGAGGGCCTAAAACCAATTATTCCAACATCTCTTTCTTCGGGTCAACGGGCTGCAAACTTTTTAAATCTAATGGCAATTAATGCCCCGTTAATTAGTGATTCATCCTACGACATGATGCGTTATAAATTTCGGGCTATTAGTTCAGATTTAGTTTCAGGAAAGGAAATCATAATTGAAAAGGGGCCACTTGGTGCTGCTCTGCGTGCCAGCTCCAGTGTTACTTTGCTGCTTCCTCCGGTTAAAAAGGATTCTATGATGCTTGTAGATGGCGGATTGGTGGCTAATGTACCCGCAAAAGAGACGCGCAAGCTTGGCGCTGATATTGTTATTGCGGTTAACGCATCAAGTCCTTTATTAGACGCAACCGAACTAGATGTCCCGTGGAGAATTGCGGATCAGCTTGTAAGCATTCCAATGAGAATTTTAAATGATCAACAGTTAGCTGAGGCTGATTTTATTATCGAACCGCAATTGAATGGAAAGAAGAATTCCGACTTCAATGATCTGGATACTATTGTAAAGATTGGTTACAAAGCAGTTGCAAAAAATGCGGAAGGTATTCTTAATCGATATAAAGAAATATTTTTAAGAAATGTAAGCGTAGAAGAAAGAATATTTACAAATCTTTCGTTAAGCGAGCGGCCAACCGAAATCGAAAAAAGCGTTTACTCAATAATAGAGAATACAAAAAGTGTTTCCGACAAAGAATTATTATACGCGCTTCATCTTGTTTTTAAAGAAGGCTTTTGGAGAAATGCAGAAATTGAAATAGAAAAACTGGAAGAGAGAACTATTTTACGTGTTAGAGCGCTGGAGAACCCCCCGGTTAAACAAATAACACTTGAAGGCGCGTATGTTGTCGGTGTGGATTCGGTGCTTACTGTTCTAAAAAATTTAATCGACCGGCCTTACAGCCCAACAAAATCTTTTAACGGCGCACTGAATATACTTCGTTTGTATAAAAGAAACGGCTATTCGTTTGCCAGAATAGAAAAAGTTGTTTTTGATTCATTATCAAATTCTTTGCACCTAAAATTAAACGAGGGTGTGATTACAAAAATTACGGTTGAAGGAAACCACAAAACGAAAGAACAAATTATTACACGCGAATTCCCCTTGAAGGTTGGCGATTATTTTAAATATGATATTGCCGAAAAAGGGTTAACAAATCTCAGAAGCACAAATTTGTTTGATCAGATTGAACTTACGGTTGATGGAGAAAATGGGGAGAACGAATTAAAAATTTCGCTCTTAGAAAAAGTGTCTGCCGTAATTCGTCTGGGAATGAGAATAGACAACGAATACTTAACTCAATTTTTTCTAGATGCACGTGACGAAAACTTTAACGGTGCCGGATCTGAAATTGGAGCTCTAATTAGTGGCGGCGTTCGTAATCGTTCATACTCTATAGAACAAAAGGCAAATCGAATATTTGATTCATATCTAACTTACAAGCTTCGCGGGTTTTACGAGTTTACCGATATAAACAATTACGTTGATGAAGTATCGCTGAGTCCGAATAAATTCTTTAGAAGCAAAGCCGGTGAATATAGACAAATTTTTTACGGCGGTATGTTTGGTATTGGTGCACAGGTAGAACGGTTCGGCAATCTATTTTTAGAAGCTCGTTACCAAAGGGATAAAGTAACCGGGCTTTACGATTACACCGGTCCATCTTTTGATGTAGATATTTCCAGCTTGAGGCTTTCTCTTCTAATTGATTCGCAGAATGAATATCCTTATCCAAACAAAGGCTTTTTAATAAAAGCGTTTTATGAAACTGCACAAACTGCTTTTGGCGGAGATATTGGCTACACAAAAATATTCTTCGATTATAAAGTTTTCTTTGGATTACGTTCTGATCACGTGTGGAGTTTCCGAACAATGATTGGCTCGGGTGACAATACTCTTCCGCTAAGCGAACAGTTTTCTCTTGGTGGGCAAAACACCTTCTATGGACTTCGCGAAAACGAATATAGGGGCAGACAAGTTTTTCTTTCTTCTCTCGAAGTTCGCTACAAACTTCCCTTTAAATTATTCTTTGATACTTACATCCGAGCTCGTTACGATTTAGGTTCGATGTGGGCAGAGAGATCCGCAATTCAATTCAAAGATTTAAAACATGGAATTGGCGCAACTCTTTCGTTTAATACACCTATAGGTCCGGCAGATTTTTCGGTAGGAAAAAGTTTTTATTTCAAAAACGAATTACCCAAAAGCACAATTGTTAGGGGATCAACATTCTTCTATTTCACAATTGGATTTTATTATTAGGGTTCTCTCTTTCCGCAGCCTTTTCTCCAAGTGCCAAATATTTTGCAGCAAGCAGGTAATCATCCATCCGTTTATAAAGATCGGAAAGTGAAAAATAAACGTGGCTTTTATGATGCACCGACGGAACTCGTGATTCAACAAGTCCTAAGATTGTTTTGTTGAGAGGTGAGTCAACATCAAAATTATATAAGCCCAGCAAGCGAATTAAGGGAACAGCATTGGTTGGTTCGCACTCGAACGATTTCTGAAAATATCGAATTGCATCTTCGAGTTTTTCATAATTGTCTTTTTGATGCCCCAAAACATTCGCTGTCCACATATAAGTATTTAGAGCTTGATTCGGAATTTCTTTAACGATCTTTTCGGTGAACATTTTTATTTCGTCTGCTGAAAGCGCTGGATTCCCAATGAGAATCTTATAAAGATCAACATCTTTTACACGCGTGCTTATTGCATCATGAAAGGCATCGAACAGCTCATCGGAAGATGTCGAATTGCGAAAAATATTTTCGATTCGCGATAGAAAACTTTCCATTTATATCAACTCCCCCCGCTCATATATGAAACAATATTTTCTTTATTAAAAATCGGGAGGTTCTCTTTGAACTCTACTGTTCTGTTTTTATCCCACTGCTTTGATTCGCAAACAGAATAACTGTGTTTTCCAAGAAAAGCACACCGCCGATCTATAAGCTTGTTTTCATCATCAAAAACTAAAAAAGCAATTATTACCGGCATGCTTAATTTTTGCTTCCATTGTTCATAAGATTTAATCGCCCGTTCATTCACAAGAAATGCTTTCGATTTTTTTCCTTTCCAATCCAGCAGCGCGCTTTTACCTCTGCTTGTTAAAATAATGTCCGGTTTGTCTTCTCCCTTTTCCCAAAGTTTTTCGTAGCGGTTGTCTTCGCCGAACACTTTAAAATCAAAACCCCATTGCACAAGAAGGTTCTTTCCTACTCGTTCGGATAAATCGTGCAGTTTATAGTTGCTTCTAAATTCAAGTTTTGATTTCGCCGGGCGAAAATCTAATTCTTTCATTTTCCTTCTGGTTCAAATAATGCACATACCGCGCCGGCGGGGTCTTGAATTACGCAATATTTACCCATTCCGGCATAGTTTTTTGGACCGGCAATTAGCTTGCCGCCAAGTTTTTGACACGATGCTATACTTTGTTCAATGCTGGAAACATTAATATAGATAAGCCATTGAGCCGGAAGATCTGCATTAGTTCCTTGAGCGTGGCAAATTCCCGCAGTAGGAGCTTTACTTTCGGGCGTAAGCATGCTGTAGTCGCTATATTCATCCATTGAAACCAACTCGAATTTCCACCCTACAACTTCGCTGTAGAAATCGCGGACTTGCTCTGCATTAGATACCGTAAGATCCCGCCAGTTTATTACGCCAGGCTCATTGCTAAAGTCGGCCATGTATTACCTTTCCTTATAACGCTTGGAAAATAGTGATTTCGTATTCTCATTTACAAGATCGTAATTTGCTATAAAAGATTGCGCCCGGCTGTAACAAATTGATCGTTGGACTCGTCTTTAATACAAGAAAAGAAATCGTGTTTACTGAACAAAAATATCGTTTCATTATTCAGCAATATAAGAACAAAATTTACTCATATTCTTTTTACATGCTGAAGAACAGAATGGACGCGGATGACGTTACACAGGAAACTCTTATCCGCATTTGGAAGAACATTGATTTAGTGAATGCTTTAGCTGCAAAATCGTGGATAATGAAAACAACACACAATTTATGTATAGATTTTTTAAGGAAGCGCGCAGTTGCCGTTAACAGAGAAAGTGAAATTGATGAAATGTTTGAAGAATACTTTTCTACAGAGGAAAGTTCACATAATCCATACTTAACAACACATTTTAAAATGATGTCATCTAAAATAAAAGAAGCCATACAACGCTTACCGGAAAACATGAGAAGCGTTTTTGTTCTCTACGAGATAAACGGGTTAAAGTACAGAGAAATAGCCAAGGCGCTTGAAATACCGGAAAACTCTGTAAAAGTTTATTTGATGAGAGCTAGAAAAAAATTGCAAGAGGAATTAAAAGCATATGAACCGCAAGAAGCAGTTTGAACTTACTGAGGAAATGAAAAATAAAATTATCGCCGCTGCATATAAAGATGCTTCGTGGCTGGATAGAATTAGTGTTTGGCGTTTAACTTCTCAAAATGAAGAAGCGAGAATTCTTTTCAAGTCTTACCGCGCTACGGCAGAGGCTGTATCAAAACTGAGCGAAGAAGAGTGTCCTTCTTATTTAATAAAAACTATTGATGGTAAAGCGGAAAAAGCCACCCCGAACAATTTCTTGAATGATTTGTATTCAATTGTATTTGCATGTCCGGCTATTTCTCTGGCAATGGTTCTTGTTATTGTTTCTATTATAATGTTTGGTGTTATACGCAATCAAACAGTTGAATACGAATTCTCGCAAGCGGAAGTAGTTGAAGCAGACAAGCAAGCTCAGCAGGCGCTCGCAATTGTAGGTAATATTTTTAAACAAACTAAAACAACTTTAGAGAACGATGTACTCGGTGATAAAGTTGCAAAACCATTAAACAAAGGATTAGGAATACTTAACAACATATTTGAAGGAGAACAAAATGAAATCAATTAAAATGTTTTTGGCGCTGTTGTTTGCAGTTACACTTACAACATTCGCACAGCAAAAAGATGATTACTCAACCGATCCGGGCTATTTCGACTATGCGGAATACACCCAGTTCAAAAACATTGAGCCTAAAACAGCTATTCATCTTGAAGGACCTATGCTTAAAGCTATTGGCAAAATGGGCGCGAATAAAAACGAAAAGGTTGCTCAAATGATTGCCTCATTGAAACTGATAAAGGTTAATCAATTTCCAATATTAAAAACCGATCTAGATAATACCGAAGCCACCATTGCTGCAATGGATAAGAAACTTCAAGCGCAGAAGTGGGATCGCATAATTAAAACAAAAGACAAAGGTAAGTTTGCCAGCGTTTATGTAAAGACTGGCGAAGGAAGTGATTATGCCGGACTCTTTGTAATTGCAATGGATAAAGAGGATGATCTTACTTTAGTGAATGTAGTTGGCAAGATTGATCTTGAGACAATTGGAAGTTTGGCAGATGAGATGAATCTGCCCGGCTTAGATAAAACTAAATCCGCAAAAAAAGACAAAGAATAAATTTGTCCTGCCCGGGTTCACAAAACCGGGCATTATTTTTTTCTATGTGAACAAACCTTTCGGGCTATTGTTAGTCTAAAGAACAGAAGAATTTGAAAAGTTCGTACAGAAGGGATTCACATGAAAAAGCTCTTACCATTAATTTTTATATTCATTACTACACTATTACTCGCTTCCGGAAATAAACAACCACAGAAAGCGGTTCCCGCTTACAAAGTTGTACTCGCAACTATTCTTGTTGATGGAAAACTTGATGAGCAAGTTTGGAAAAACATTGCTGTAGATCAGTTTACACAGAAAGATCCAAAGGAAGGAGAACCGGCAACTCAAAAAACCGAAGTTTGGATTGCTTACGATGACGAATACCTATATGTTGCAGCCCGCATGCATGATACTAATCCGGAGTTGATGGATGTTTCTCTTTCCAGACGAGACAATTACTTTCCATCCGATTGGTTTGTTTTTTATGTAGATCCATTTAACGATAAACGAACCGGCAATTTCTTTGGCATCAATGCCGCCGGTACTTTAATAGATGGCGTTTTATTTAATGATAGCTGGGACGATTCTTCTTGGGACGGTGTTTGGGAAGGTAAGACAACTATTGATGGCAACGGTTGGTCGCTCGAAATGAGAATTCCTTTTTCTCAATTACGCTTTAAGGAATCTGATAAAATGACTTGGGGAATAAATTTTACCAGAGAAATGAAAAGAAGCGGAGAGAATTCCTATTTCGTAATGGTTCCCAAAAAGGAAAGCGGCTTTGTATCCCGCTTTGCTTCGCTTGAAGGTTTAGATGGAATAAAACCAAAGCAGCGTTTTGAAATTTTACCATACATAGTTCAAAAAGGACAATCTTTAGTTCACGATGCAAACGATCCTTTTTATAAATCAAATCAATTTAAAACAACTATTGGCGCTGATTTCAAAGTAGGCATCGGCTCTAGCTTAAACATTGATGCAACTATCAATCCGGACTTCGGACAAGTGGAAGTAGATCCGGCGGTAATAAATCTCTCTGCGTTTGAATCTTACTTTGAAGAGAAGAGACCATTTTTTATTGAAGGTTCTAATTCTTTTTACTTTGGTATTGGCGGCGCTAATAATAATTGGGGATTTAATTTCGGCTGGCCGGAATTATTTTATTCAAGAAGAATTGGCCACTCGCCGCAAGGCAGTACTTCCGGTGCGGATTATGTTAACTCTCCAACTGAAACAAGAATAATTGGCGCCGCAAAATTAACCGGCAAACTTGATGACGTTACAACTATTGGCGCGGTCAGCGCTATAACAGAAAGAACATTTGCTACGCTTTATAACAACGGAATTCAAACAACCGAACAAGTTGAACCGCTAACTCATTACGGAATTCTTCGCACTAAACGAGAATTTAACGACGGACGTCAATCGCTCGGCTTTATGATGACTTCTGTTAACCGCGGATTAAACAGCTCTGCCTTGGAATCGCGTCTTGCAAAAAATGCTTTCACTTTTGGTTTAGACGGTTATACTTTTCTCGATGAAGCAAAAATTTATGTTCTCTCCACTGCGTTCGCCGGTTCTTATATTCATGGTACAAAAGAATTTTTACAAAATTTACAAAAGCGGCCTTATAGATATCTTCAAAGACCCGATGCAACTTACATGACTTACGATTCTACTTTAACATCTTTGGGAGGTTGGTACGGCAGATTGATGCTAAACAAACAAGAGGGAAATTTCTATATCAATGCCGCTCTTGGCGCAGTTAGTCCGGGCTTTGAACATAACGATCTCGGTTTCCAATTTATGGCCGATAGAATTAACAGTCACCTTGTTCTTGGATACAGATGGTTTGAGACAGACGGATTATTTAGAACAAAAAGAGTTTATGTTTCTCACGCCCGTTCGTATGATTTTGAAGGAAACATAATTTCAAATTTTATTTGGTCCAGAACGGATTTCGAATTTGAAAACTACTGGCAGTTTGGAACAAATGCCTTTTATGCTTTTGAATCTACCAACAAAACAGCAACTCGCGGCGGACCAATAATTAAAAATCCCTCAGGATATTCTTTATCCGCCGATGTAAGTTCCGACAGCAGAAAAAAAATCATATTTGAGTTTAGCTACAATTACGAAAAAGATGATCTCAACGCAGCGGCATCCAGTTATTCTTTAGACGCAAACTGGAAACCGAGCTCGCAACTAAGCCTCTCGATTGGGCCGAGTTATCAAATCAACAACGACACGAGACAGTGGGTTAGCAACATTGATGATTCGAAAGCAGTAAAGACTTATGGAAAGCGTTATGTATTTGCAAACATTGATCAGAAAACACTTTCTGCAAACATCCGTTTGAATTGGACTTTTACACCTACACTTAGTTTGCAGTTATTTATGCAGCCCCTTTTAGCGGTGGGCAAGTATTACAAGTTCAAGGAAGTTGCTTCACCAAATTCTTTAGCACTTAACGAGTATGGAACAAACGGTTCAACTGTAAGCTACAATCAAAACAACGATGAGTATTTGATTGACCCGGATGGAAGCGGTTCGGCAGAACAATTTTCACTATCCAATCCGAATTTCAATTTCAAATCTTTGCGCGGCAACGCAGTTTTAAGATGGGAAGTTAATCCCGGTTCAATTTTATATTTTGTTTGGTCGCATGATCAGCAAAATTATGATAATGCCGGCGAGTTTTCTTTTGGCAGAGACATGAAAAATTTATGGCGAAGTGAGGGTAATAATATTTTTATGGTTAAGTTTTCTTATTGGCTGGATATGTAAGACAGCAGTAATTAGCAGATGGTATTGAGTAGTTAGATAAAAGCCGCGCTCCGTTAGTGCGGCTTTTTTATGTCGTCTTCTTGTAATTCAAAATTGCCAGTCCGTTAAACACAACCGCAAAACCGAACACGATTAGAAAATGAAATCGTAAATCCCAAAAGCTGCTTCCTTTAAGAACAAGCATTCGCATTGCTTCAATTAAATAGCTAACCGGATTTATATAAGTTAGATATTGCGCCCAGTCGGGCATGTTTTCTATTGGGGCGAACAAGCCGCCGAGCAGAACAAAAATCATCATAAAAAAGTAGGCAATGAACATAGCTTGTTGTTGGGTTTCTGCGAACGTAGAAGTAAGCAGCCCGAAACCAAGAATCGCAACAAGATAAATCCCGGCAAAAAGGTAACCAACGATAAAGCTTCCTGCCGGATATATTCCATAAAGAATAAAGCTAATTATAAACCCGATTGAGAGAACAAGCATTCCCAAAATCCAAAAGGGAATAAGTTTGCCAAGAATGAACTGATACTTTTTTAACGGAGTTACATTTAGCTGCTCAATTGTTCCGCTTTCCTTTTCTTTAACAATATTTAACGATGTAAGGATGAAGCCAACTAGTGTTACGAGTAAAGCCAAAACTCCCGGGACTATAAAATACTTGTAATTCATTTTTGGGTTGAACCAATTTGAACTTGTTACATCTATAATCGGAAGCGGATTTAAGCGCGGCTGCTGAATCCATTCTGCGCGAATATCGTTATTAAACTCACGAATAATTGAAGAAGAATAGGAAACAGCGAGCCCGGCTGTTTGTCCATTAATCGCATTTGCGGAAAGCATTACTTTTGTTTGGTTTTCTCTAGTGAGATCACTTTCAAAGTATTTTGGAATTTCAATTATCAAATCTGCTTTGTCGGTTTCAATTATTTTTAGAGCCTCGCCATAAGTCGGAGAAAGATTAACAAGTTTGAAATAGCCCGAAGAAGTAATTTTATCAAGCAACTTTCTTGAATAATCAGAATGATCGTTATCAACAACTGCCAGTAGAATGTTTTTCATTTCATAGTTAGCCGCAAATGGCAGAAGAATTAACTGTAAAACCGGCATAACAAAAATCATTCGCAAAATCAGTTTGTTACGAAAGATTTGTAAAAACTCTTTTCGAAGTATAAATAATAGTGTTCTCATCCCAACCTAATCTTAAATCTTTTTAAACTTATGAAAATAAAGAAGAGCGTCATTCCAGTTAGTATAAGCGACTCTTTCCAAACGCCGGCGAAGCCCAAACCTTTTATCATCACCGACTTAACCATAACTATGTACCACTTTGCCGGAATAATGTTGCTGAGGACTTGCAGAATTACCGGCATATTAGCTATTGGAAATGCGTAACCACTTAACATCACTACAGGAAGCATTAACCCGAGTAATGAAATTAACATAGCGGCAAGTTGTGAATCTGTAACCGTTGAAATTAATACTCCAAGCGAAAGAGCACAGAAGAGATATAAAATTGTTACTGCAATCAAAAGAAAGATGCTTCCTTGAATAGGCATTCCTAAAACAAAAACGCTAACAAGCAAAATGGTTGCAATGTTTACAAGCGAAATAACAAAGTAGGGAATTACTTTGCTGAGAATTACAAGAAGCGGTTTCATCGGCGATACTAAAAGTATTTCCATTGTTCCCAACTCTTTTTCTTTAACAATCGAAATCGATGTCATCATAGTTGAAATGAGAAGAAGAATCATTCCCATAACACCCGGTACGGATGAGTAAGAACCCTTAAGTTCCGGGTTATAGAGCATTCTCATTTCTGTGTTAATTGTGTAAGGAAGTTTGTTTTGTTCGTTTAAGTCATTCTGGTAATCCATAATTATTAAACTTGCATAATTAACAAGCGTTGTTGCCTGATTTGGATCGGTCGCATCGGCAATTAGTTGAATCTGTGCTTTGTTACCGTGCGCAAGTTCGTTCTGAAAATTAGATTGGAAAACAACTGCTAGTTTAATTTTTCCGGTTTTAAATGCTTCCTCTATCTGCTTGTTGGAAGTTAACGTTCTCTCTACATCAAAATATCTGCTGCTTTCAAACTTTGTAATTATTTTTTGTGTGGTTTCGTCTTTTGCATTATCGAGTATCGCAATGTTTGAATTTCTTGTTTCGGTTGTTATTGCAAAACCGAAAATTAAAAGCTGTATTATCGGCAAGCCAAGCAAAACCATCATAGAGCGTACATCCCGCAAAATGTGATGGAATTCTTTTCTTATAAATGTTAATAGCTGTTTCATGCTTTTCCTTTGTGTCCTCGTGTCTTTGTGGCACAGAGCTTTTCTGCCACCAAGGCACCAAGTCACTAAAAATTATTCTCCGCGTTTTGCGCTGCGAGCCAGCATTAAAAAAACTTCTTCCATTGATTTAACGTTGTATTGCTTCTTCAAACCTTCCGGTGAATCCAGCGCTTTAATTACACCGTCAACCATAATTGAAACACGGTGACAATATTCGGCTTCATCCATATAATGTGTTGTAACAAAAACAGTAATTCCGCTGTCTGCGGCTTCGTAAATCATATCCCAGAACTGTCTGCGCGTAATCGGATCTACGCCGCCGGTTGGTTCATCTAAAAAAACAATCTTCGGCTGATGAAGAATCGCAATGCTGAAAGAGAGTTTTTGTTTCCAGCCAAGAGGCAGCGAAGTAACAAGTTTATCAGCTTCTTCATTTAGTCCAAGTTTATCTATTAACGCGTTTCCTTTTTTAATCAGCTCCGCATCACTCAGCCCGTAAATTCCGCCGAACAATTGGATGTTTTCCCTTATCGTTAAATCTTCATACAGAGAAAACTTTTGGCTCATGTAGCCAATGTTTTTCTTTATCATTTCGGTTTGTTTGTAAACATCATATCCGGCAACTGCCGCCTTACCGCTGCTTGGCTTGGAAATACCAATAAGCATTTTCATTGCAGTGGTTTTTCCCGCACCGTTAGCGCCAAGAAATCCAAATATTTCTCCTTTGAACACTTCAAAAGAAATTTCGTTTGTAGCGATAAAATCGCCGAACCTCTTGGTAAGCTTATCTGTTTTTATTACAATTTCTCTATTCATTGCGCTTCAATCTCTTCCGTAAGTCCTTCTCTTTGGGAAGGATGGGCTTTCATCAATTGCATAAAGCAGTCTTCTATTCCCGGTTCTATCTTTTTTATTGTTGCGTGTTTGTGTCCGTTTGCAGCAAGATATTTTTCCTGCTCGTTTATATTTTCTTCTTTTAGGGTTAGGTGATGATTCTCTCCAAAAGCAAAACAACTTTCTGTTAGAGGAAATGCGCGCAGATCAATTAACAGTTTAAACATGTTTTCCGAATGGACGGCGTAGAGATTCTGCCCAAACTGCTTAACTATCTCGTCTGGAGTGTCGATCTTCATAATTTTCCCTTTCTGCATCAACGCAATTCTATCACAAAGTTTTGCTTCATCCATATAAGGAGTTGAAACGAGAATTGTAATGCCTTGCTTCTTTAATCGCTTTAACATTTCCCAAAACTCCTTACGGGAAACGGGATCGACACCGGTTGTTGGTTCATCTAGAAATAAAACTTTTGGCTTATGAATTAACGCGCAGCTAAGTGCTAATTTTTGTTTCATTCCACCGCTAAGCTTACCAGCACGGCGGGTTTTAAACGGTTCGAGTTGTTTATAAATGTCAGCAACTAAATCATAATTCTCTTGAATTGTTGTGTTGAAGATGGTCGCAAAGAATTCTAAATTTTCTTCCACCGTTAAATCTTGATAAAGAGAAAACCTTCCGGGCATGTAGCCAATTATATCCCGGATTGTTTTCCAGTCGTTAACAACATCGTTACCCAAAACATTTGCGCTCCCTTTATCTGCAAGAAGAAGCGTAGTAAGAATTCTAAAGATTGATGTTTTGCCTGCGCCATCCGGTCCAATCAGACCAAAGATTTCTCCCTCTTCAACAGAAAAGGAAACATTATCAACAGCCGTAACCGTCGTCTTTTTTGTTGTATATGTCTTAACTATATTATTTACTGTGATTGCTTTCATTTTTTGTTTGCTTTTCTTTGCGCCTTAGCGACTCTGCGAGAAAATCTTCTCTCGCAAAGACGCAGAGAACGCTAAGGTTAGAATTTCACTTCACCATACATACCAATTTTCAAATAGCCGTCGTTTTTAACTTTTACTTTGATTGCGTAAACTAAATTTGCGCGTTCATCTTTAGTTTGGATTGTTTTTGGGGTGAACTCTGCTTTTGCGGCAATCCAATAAATTTCTCCGCTCACTTCTTTTTGTTCGCCGTTTCCTTTATCTACATACACCTTTACTTTTTGCCCTAGCTTAACTTGCCCAAGCTGATCTCCATTTACATAGGCGCGTAAAGTCATTTCGGATAAATCGGCAATCTTGTAGAGCGCCTTTCCGGTTGTAACAATTTCATTTTGCTTTGCATATCGGGTCAAAACGGTTCCGTCAACCGGATTCTTTACAATGCTTCTTTCTATTTGATCTTGAATCTGTTCTATCTGCGCCATTAGCGGAAACGTTTCTCTTTCCAAACCATCTTTTGTAATTGTTAAGCTGGATTTTGTTGCAGCATACTGTTTGTTCAGCACGTCAAGTTGAGAGTTAATATCATCTTGTTGTTTTGTTGTAGCTGCGTTGGCTTTAACAAGATTTTCTATTCTGCGCTTTTCTATTTCCGCAGTTTCTATTTGCTCTTTAAGTGCCGCCAGCTGAATCGTAACATCAGGCTGTTTGCTCAGTACGGCTTTAACAGAAGCTTCCAGTTGTTTTTTTCTCAGATAAAGTTGAACAGTATCAACGATTGCTGCTACTTCATTTTGCTTCAATTGAGAACCTTCTTCAAAATTGAGCTTAACTATTTTTCCCGTTGCTTCGGACGAGATGATAACTTCTTCAGATTCGAAAGTTCCTGTTGCATCAAATTTTCCGTTGCCGTTTCCGCAGCCAATCAAGGTTGCGGCTACTAAAGAAACAGCCAAACTTGTTTTGTTAAATATCGCTTTCATTTTTATATCTATTATTAATTAGAAATTAGTTTCCTAAAGTTGTTTTGTATGCTTGTTCTGCCAGCATAAGCTGTGCTTTGTGAATCGCCAAATTTTGTCTGGCTTGATCTTCCGCATTTAACTCGCGAATAAAATCGTTTGATGTGATCACACCGTTTTCAAGCTGAGCCTTTGCCGATAACTTTACACTCTCACGTATTTCAATTATCTCTTCATCAACCTTTATTAACTCTTTTAGTTTTTCTATTTCGGTATTTTGCTGTTTCAGTGTTACTTTGGTGTTTAGTAAGAATGCTTCTTTCTGTGCTTCTACAGATTTCTTATTAAGCTCTATTATTTCACTTTCGTTTCCGTAGGTGTATAAATTTGATGGAGACCAGCTTAAGCGTGCGCCTGTTATATAAAACCAATCGAAATTATTCTTTAACATATTAAGAGTTGGCTTGCCGTAGCCGCCCTGGAAAAACAAACTTGCTTTAGGTAATATCTTGGCAAGAGAAAGTCCGCTTTGCTCGTTTATCATTTTTTCTTGCGATGAATAGAGCTTCAATTCCGGGCGGTTAATTTCCTCGTTCATAATTTCTGTTTGATATTCCGGCAACTGAAGCAAAGTAGTTTCGCTCAGTTTTTCGTTAATGAACATTCCAAGCATTTCCAGATAAGCTGTGCGTGATGATTTTATCTCTATAATTCTTTGATCCGCTTTTAACTGCTCTGCTTTAAGAACATCTACGTTTGGTTTTGTTGCGGTACCGTTTGCAAAAGCTGCGTTAAGTTTTTCCAGACTTGCTGATAAATCTTTTTTCACCAGCTCGGTTTGAATTAGCTGTTCATCCAAAAGAATTATTCCAAAGTATATTTGATTGATTCTCTCTTTAATCCGCAGCAATTCAATTTCTATCTTTTGATCGTCTGCTTCGGAGCTTGCTTTCTGAACTTCTGCTTGCGAACTCATTATCCCGCCATCGTAAATTACCTGAGTTACATCTGCAATTGCTTTGTACTGATCTTTTGTAAGCGATTCTATTTTTATTCCCGGAAAAGAAATAGGCAAACTTGTTACATCCGATTGATAAGTTGCTTGTCCGCTTATTGTAATTTGCGGAAGATAGCCCTTCCAAACATTGCTTACGTTATACTCTTTTGTTTTTGCAATATATTCTTTCTGCTTAATCAGCGGATAGTTTGCGCGAGCTTTCTCATAGCATTCGTTTAGCGTTAGTTTTGGCTGCGCGTTTGCGGCAAAGACTACACTTATCAATAAAACAACTATCGTTTTTTTCATATTCTATCTTTGATTAATTGTGTTATTAAAAACTTCTCTTCCTTTTTCCGTAACAATTCCACCAATAATTATTTTGAAAGCAGATAACGCTGCTTGAAGAATTGAAAAGTTGTTGTTCAAAATAAACTCCGGATTAACAATTGCTCTAACCGAAGCAACAAGTATGTTCATAATAATCTGTGTTGGATAATCAATAAACAATCCTTCAGCTTTGCCTTGATCAATTACTTTAGTGAGATTGCCAAACATCATTTCGGTTCTGAAACTATCTATCTCATTCCAAAGAGTGGGAAAGTGCCGCCTCATTTCTTCAAACATTCTTGGGCTCATTTTTTGAGAAACGCCCGCTAATATCTTCATCAACTCTTCCAGTTTTTCTATCGCGTTTTTATCAGAGTTTAGCGTTGGTATTATTTTGCTTTTCATTTTGTTCATAAAGTGTTTAGCTATGCTATGCACCAACTCTTCCTTAGAAGGAAAATATTTGTAAATGGTTTTCTTGCTCATCTTCAATTCCGAAGCAATATCATCCATTGTAGTTTTGTAAAATCCTTCTCTAAAGAATTTTTCTTCTGTTAAATCAATTACTTTTTCTTTTTCGTCCACGGCTTCCTCTTGGAAACTATTTTAGTTTTTCTAGTTTCTAAATTAATATATGGAAACTCGTTTGTCAAGCATTGGTTTCCAGAGTTTCCAAATTATTTTAATTATGCTGTTGACTTTGTGAACAGCGTTCATTATTGTTGGGCTGTAAAAATTTGTGGTATATGGGAATCTCGGAACGAAGAGAAAAAGAAAAGAAAGAAATGAAGCAAGCCATTCTTGATGCTGCTATGGCTCTCTTTATTGAAGACGGTTATGATTCGGTCTCTATTCGCAAAATAGCAGATCGAATTGAGTACAGTCCTTCCACTATTTATCTCTACTTTGAAGACAAAGACGCAATTTTTTTCGAACTTCATAATATTGGATTTACCGAGTTATATAGCCATCAAATGGAAACCCAAAACATTGCCGATCCTAAAGAGCGCTTAATTGCACATGGGCGCGCCTATTTAAATTTTGCTTTAGAACATACTCAATATTACGATTTAATGTTTATTTCCAGAGCTCCCGGTGTAACAATTAAGAAGTTCAACCATTGGGAATGCGGCGACCGCTCTTACGATTTATTGAGAAAAAATATCGTTGAGTGTAAAGAAGCCGGTTACTTTAAAGACATGGATTTAGATGCAGTGTCGTTTGTATTTTGGTCTACTGTACATGGAATGGTTTCGCTACATATTAGGAATAGATTGCTTCTTTTTGATGTTGAAGGAAATGGCTTAGGTGTGTCGGCTATCTTTGAGCAATCATTAAACGTTTTAAACACCTTTATAAGCTAAAAAAATTTGCCTCTTTGGTGAACACCGTACATATTTTTAATAACGTTTATTATAAGTGGAGTATTAATGAATCGATCAATTATTATAGCGCTGGTGGCGCTCATGCTTTTTTCGGCGTTTAATTTTGCTCAGCAAAGTTCTGTTCTTAATGATTACGTCAAAGAAGGATTAAAAAACAATATTGTTCTTCAGCAGAAAAAAATATCTTTCGAAAAAGCTGAATACGCATTAAAGTCTGCAACAAGTTTGTTTTTTCCATCTGTCTCGTTGACTGCAGGTTATACACATGGGGAAGGAGGAAGAAGTATTTCTATTCCGGTCGGTGATTTAATGAATCCGGTTTATCAAACGTTAAATCAGCTAACAAACTCCAATAGCTTTCCACAGATTCAAAACGTTGAGGAGAGTTTTTTCCCGAATAAATTTTACGATGCCAAAATTAGAGCTTCCATGCCTCTGCTTAATACAGATATAATTTTTAACCGTCAAATTCAAAAAGGGCAATTGCAGATTAAAGAGTACGAAGTTGAGATGTATAAAAAAGAATTAGTGAAAGAAATAAAAACTGCTTACTACAACTATTTAAGTTCTCTAGACGCGGTAAAGATTTACGGCTCTACCATGGAACTTACTAAAGAAGCAAAACGCATTAATGAATCTTTGCTAAAAAACGGTTCCGGTTTACAAGTACATGTACTTCGTGCAGAAAGTGAAATGGAAAATTTGAAAGCGCAATTACTTGAAGCGGAAACAAAATCAGAAAGCGCGAAAAAATATTTCAACTTTTTGTTGAATAAGAATCTTGACTCGCCCGTCAATATTGCAACCAACTTTGATGAACTTGAATCACCGAACTCTGAAAACGATCTGCTGACCGTTCGAGAGGAAATCAAAATGCTTAATCAAGTAGTAGAAATAAACGAATCTCTGCTGAACATGAATAAATTCTTTTGGATTCCGAAGATTAGCGGATTTGTTGATCTCGGCGCTCAAGACAGCAATTGGAAATACAATCAGAAGTCGCGGTACCATTTATTTGGAATTCAACTCGAAGTTCCTCTCTTCGAAGGATTCCGTAACAGTAATAAGATAGAATCTGCCGAGCTGGATTTACAAGATGCAAAGCTAGAACTGCAAAAGACTACAAGCGCGTTTTCTCTTGCTATATCAATCGCCATAGACGAATTAAAAACCGCAAAGCAAAATTATATCTCCGCACAAAAACAACTTGGAACAGCTCAGAACTATAATAAGCTGATAGACAAAGGTTATCTGGAAGGTGTTAATTCATTCATAGAAACCGTTGACGCAAGAAACCAGCTTACATCTGCTCTGCTGCTGGTGAATATTAACAAATTAAAAATGCTTGTTGCTCTTGCTAATTATGAAAGAGAAACGTCGTCAATAAAAATTAATAATTAATGTAAGGTTAGAAATGAAAAAGATATTAAGCATACTAACAATTGTTTTAGCTCTCTTGGTTGCTGCTTGCGGCGGCAACGAAAAAGAAACCGGCTTGATTGATAAAGAAACAATACCAGTAAAAGTAATTTCGTTAAACAAAGAATTTGTTTCTCGTTCCATATCCGCATCCGGTCAGTTTACTACAGACGATGAAGCATATCTCTCATTTAAAACCGGTGGTGTTATTAGTAAAATCTTTGTTAGAGAAGGAGATGCAATTAAAAAAGGGCAGTTGCTGGCAACTTTGAATCTGGGAGAAATAGACGCAATGGTTCAACAAGCAAAAGCCGGTTATGAAAAATCCCTAAGAGATTATAACCGTGCGGCTAACTTATACAAAGACAGCGTTGCAACTCTTGAACAATTTCAAAATTCCAAAACGGCACTGGATGTTGCTGCAAAGCAGTTGAACATCGCCGAGTTCAATCTTAAGTTCTCCGAAATACGCGCGCTTGAAAACGGATTTGTTCTAAAAAAGTTTGTAGGCGAAGGGCAAATGGTTTCGCCGGGAATGCCGGTTATTCAAATTAACGGGGCAAGTAATGGAAATTGGTTTCTTAAAGTAACTTTGAGCGATAAAGAATGGGCAACGATTAAACAAAACGACAAAGCAGAGGTTGAGATAGACGCATATCCGGGAAATAAATTTTCTGCCTTCGTATTCCGTAAATCGGAAGGTGTTGATCCTTACACCGGGACATTTTCAGTTGACTTAAAAATTACTTCGCTTGCTTCAGCAAAAATTGCCAGCGGTTTGTTTGGCAAAGCAAGAATTACTCCTTCGCAAAAACTAATCTTGTGGCAAATTCCTTTTGATGCACTGCTAGACGGCGACGGGAACAGCGGTTACGTTTTTATAACAAACGATAACACAACAGCAAAAAAAGTAAAGGTAACTATTGCCGAGATTGAAAAAGACAAAGTGCTAATCACCGCCGGTTTGGAAAACGCTGGTTCGTTAATCGTTTCCGGAAGCGCTTACTTAAATGATAATTCAAAAATTAGAATTGTTAATTAGGACTAGCCATGAAAATATCAGAATACGCTGTAAAGAATTTTCAGTTCACGTTAATAATATTTGTAATGATAATTGTACTGGGATTAACAACAATTCTAAATATGCCAAGAGCCGAAGATCCGGAGCTAAGCTCACCGGAGTTTCCGGTAATTGTTGTTTATCCCGGAACAAGCCCGAAAGACATGGAAGAATTAGTAGTTGATCCTCTCGAAGCAAAACTATCGGCTCTTGAAGGAATCAAAAATGTAATGAGCAGCATCAGCGACGGACTTGCGGTAATTTGGGTTGTATATAAACATGAATATGATGTAGATGAAAAATACCAGGAGGTTGTTCGTGAAGTAAATAATACGCGCAATCAGCTTCCGTCTGATATATATAGCATAGAAATACAGAAGTGGCTTCCATCGAATGTTAACGTAATACAATCTGCTCTTGTTTCGGAAAATGCCTCTTATGAGAAGCTGAAAAAGTATGCCGAGAATTTTAAGGAATCTCTAGAACAGCTTCCGCAACTCAAGAATGTTGAAATTCATGGACTTCCAAACAAACAAGTGCGTGTTGAATTAGCGTTTGATAAAATGGCACAGATGCACGTTCCGCTTGATGCCGTATTGGGAATCATCCAGAGTGAATCCATTAATATACCGGGCGGAAGTATAGATGCGGGAAATAAAACTTTCAATATTCAAACCAGCGGAAACTATAAAAGCGTCGATGAAATAAAAAATACAATCGTTTATTCTTATAACGGGAAAAACATTTCACTAAAAGACATCGCAAATGTTTATTCAGATTTCGAAAAAGAAAATTACATTACTAGAATGAACGGTCATCGCGCACTGTTTGTTGTAGCGGCTCAAAAGCCGGGAGAAAATATTTCCGCCACTCAAAAGGTATATCTTCCGGTAATAGAGAAATTCAAATCCGCTTTACCTTCCAACATAGCTTTTATTCACAATTTTGATCAAGCCGATAATGTTAACAACCGGTTGGGCGGTTTAGGTCTGGATTTTATTATCGCTATCGCTCTTGTTGCTATTACACTTTTGCCTCTTGGCGGCAGAGCCTCATTAATAGTTATGATTTCCATCCCGCTCTCTTTATCGATTGGAATTATTTTAATGAACGCGCTTGGATTTACTCTTAACCAACTAAGCATTGTAGGATTAGTTGTAGCGCTCGGTCTTCTGGTTGATGACAGTATTGTTGTTGTCGAAAACATCGAACGGTGGATGAGAGAAGGTTACTCAAGAATAGAGGCAACTGTAAAAGCTACACATCAAATTACGCTTGCAGTAATTGGTTGCACGGCAACATTAATAATCGCTTTTTTGCCCCTTGTTTTTTTGCCCGGTTCTTCCGGAGATTTTATTAGAAGCCTCCCGATGGGAGTTATCACAAGCGTTTTAGCTTCTATGCTAGTTTCTCTAACGATTATTCCGTTTTTAACAAGCAGAATTTTGAAAGAGCACGGCGGAAATCCGGAGGGAAATATTTTCTTGCGCGGCTTAAAAAAATTAATCCATAAGAGTTATGCGCGTTTATTAGATAAAGCATTAACCAAACCGGTGGTTACTATTATTGTAGCTGTTGTAATTTTTGTAGGTTCATTAATGCTTTTTCCTGTTATAGGTTTTAGTTTGTTTCCGGCTTCGGAAAAACCACAATTTATGATTGAGATAACAACACCGCTTCAATCCAACATAAATTATACAAACGAAGTTGCTAAAAAAATTGAACGCGAATTAAAAACAATCTCCGAGATTAAATTCTTTGCATCCAACGTAGGAAAAGGAAATCCTCAGATTTATTACAACGAGCTGCAAGAGAACGAAAGAGCAGACTATGCTCAGATATTTGTTCAGTTGGAAGAACACACAAGCGCAAAAAGAAAACTTGCGTTAATTGATGAACTCCGGAAGAAATGGACTCCGTACGAAGGCGCAAAAGTACTCGTTAAAGATTTTGAGCAAGGTCCGCCGGTTGTTGCTCCAGTTGAGGTAAGACTGTTCGGAGAAAATTTAGACTCATTAAGAACTCTCGCGGCGAAGATTGAAACTTTGTTAAAGAATACCGAAGGAACGATATATGTTAATAACCCGGTGAGCAATCTGAAGTCTGATATTCATGTTGAAATAAACAAAGAAAAGGCTGCTATGCTTGGTATTCCCGTTGTTAACATAGATAAAACCGTTAGGCTTGCAGTTTCCGGGTTTGAAGTCGGCAAGATGACAGATGATGCCGGCGATAATTATAAGATTGTTATAACCAAAGAAAAGAAGAACATTACTTCAATGGACGCATTTGATAATCTTTTTGTAAACAATCTTCAAGGAACTGCAATACCGTTAACACAGGTTGCTTCGTTTCATCTGGAATCATCTCCGCTCACAATTAATCATAAAGATAAAATTAGAACCGTTTCAGTAAGCGCTTTTGTTAAAAAAGGTTATTTAAGCAACAACATAAATAGAGCAGTAATTGAAAAAATGGAGAACATAGTATTTTCTGCCGGTTATCATTACGAAATGGGCGGTGAGTTGGAATCCCAGAAAGAATCGTTTGGCGGATTTTCATCTGTAATTGTTATAACCCTATTTTTATTCATTGCTGTTCTCATTTTAGAATTCAAAACTTTCAAAAGCACTTTGATTGTTTTATCAGTAATTCCTCTTGGAGTTGTTGGCGCGGTCTTAGCTTTATTGCTAACCGGTAATTCATTGTCGTTTGTAGCTGTTATTGGTTTAATAGCTCTTGCCGGTATCGAAGTAAAGAATACAATATTGCTTGTTGACTTTACAAATCAATTGAGACAGCAGGGGAAAACAATAGAAGAAGCAATTAGAGAAGCAGGTGAAGTTAGATTTCTTCCTATCATTCTAACATCACTTACTGCTATTGGAGGATTAATGCCTATTGCGCTTTCAACTAATCCGATGATTTCTCCTCTCGCAATTGTCTTAATAGGCGGATTGATAAGCTC
>CAZEDR010000004.1:0-30976 GCA_964510975.1 uncultured Melioribacter sp.
AGAAAATTTGCTTTATCATCAACAATAAAATTAAAATTTTTCTTAAAAATGCAATTTTTAGTAACGCCCTGTTTTTTTACTTTCTAGGTTCTTATTGCTGTTACGTAAGATAAAAGAAATCAAGCCATTTCGGTTTTGCAATTAATTACCACTATATAATTTAATGAAAATTGATTTTTTTTAAAAAAAATCAATAATTCATGGAAGATTGCCAAACCCACAAGCGAAAGAAGGAGATCTTTTGCGTCATTCACAGCACATTCCTCTGTTTAGAATGCTATTTTGAACAGCAAAATGGCCATGAAAAGATTTCTCCTTCGCAAATGTTTTTAATAATCTCAACGTAAACCCAAGGTATCGGTTCAAATTTTTCCGGCCAATCTTCTTTTTGATGTGGCCAGCAAATGATTGTAGATTTATGTTCTTCCCACTCTGCCGGTAATCTGTAATTCATAGTTAATCCAAAAATCTTTTTGTGATTTCACCGTAAGCGTCTATTCTTCTGTCCCTTAAGAAGGGCCAATTGCGGCGTATAGTTTCAAGGTGTTTCATATCAACTTCGGCTAAAAGAATTTCTTCCTTGTCAGATGAAGCCTCTGCAATAACTACTCCTTGCGGATCGCAGATGAAGGAATTGCCCCAGAATTCTATTCCGGCTTGCTCATTAACCGGCTGCTCAAAACCTATTCTATTTACGGAACAAACGTATACTCCATTTGCAATAGCGTGAGATCTCTGAATTGTAATCCACGAATCGCGTTGAGCTTTTCCGTACCTTTCTTTTTCTGCCGGATGCCAGCCAATTGCAGTAGGATAAAATAGTGTTGATGCACCCTGTAGAGCTGTTAAACGTGCACCTTCCGGATACCATTGATCCCAGCAAATGAGGGACCCGATCTTCCCATATTTAGTTTCAAATGCTTTGAAGCCTAAATCTCCCGGAGTGAAATAATACTTTTCGTAGTAGGCCGGGTCGTCTGGAATGTGCATCTTACGATAAATGCCTAGAATGGCTCCATCTGCATCAATAATAACAACACTATTATGATAAATACCGGGGGTTCGTTTTTCAAAAATCGGAACAATGATTGCAACTTTATTTTCTTTAGCAGCTTTCTGAAACGCCTTAGTTGAAGGCCCCGGTATTGTCTCTGCCAAATCAAAGAGGGAAGAATCTTCTTTCTGACAAAAATATTGCGATCTGTAGAGTTCGGGTAAGCAAATTACGTGAGCACCTTTTTTTGCGGCTTTTTTAACCCACGTCAGTGCTTTCTTCTCATTCTCTTGCGGCTTAGAAGAAAAGGACAGCTGTAATCCGGCTATTGTGAATTTATTTTTCATGTTGGAATTCTTTTGTTGGAAATTCGTTTATTCTTTTGTCAAAAATAAAGAATAGGGGGAAATAATTTGTAAGAAAAGTTTGAATTGCAAAACTTGGCTATGCGAAGTAGCCTTTTATATATTCTATTAACTTATCGATGTTTTCGTTTTCGTCATCACTTAGTTTGTCGCGGAAAGGCTCTACCAGATTCATAAGCCATCGGATGTTTAGCTCCTTGGTGGCTTGTTTTATTTGGTTTTTATACTTTGTTTCATCACCTAAAGCAATTTCGGAAAACTTTGCAGCAGCTTTTAGATTAATTAAGTAATCAACATTTTTTTGGTTACTTATTCTCACCAAGTTCGAAATTGCTTCATTGTTTTTTGTACAAAGTTCAAAAGCAACATTAGCTGCTTGCATCATTAGTTCGTCATGCTTCAAATATTTCAGTTCATTATCTGTAGCCATTGTTAACAAAGTTTTAATACCTTCGTCCACGGTTATTTTATATTTCGAAACATTCTCAATTGTCTTGATAATACAGTTTGTAACAGCTCTCGAAACTCCCGATCTGGCATTCATGATGGTATCAGGAGAATATGTTATGTCTTTGGCAACTTTAATAAGTTCGGAATACTGGCCATCGGAAATCAGTTTTTCAAGACTTGGGTGTGTTTTGTTAACCCCTTTTTTAATTTCAACCATACTGGCGTAGTCAGCTATTTCATCAAGATATTTATTGTTTACTCTTGCTAAAATCTCTTGGATTTTTTTATCATTATTCTGAATAACAAAACCGTTGAGATTAAGTATCTCAACCACCAATTCAAACTGAGAAAGCTTTGATACAGTGATTACAGAATTGAAATCCTTCCGGTTAGGGTCCAATTCAAGCGGACTAGCATCAATTTCGCGTATAAGATATTGAAATTGCTCAAGCATATACTCGAAACGAGAACGATCGTTCTCGAGCACAAGAACTTTTATTTTGTGTTTGAATAAACTCATGATAATTTAATTGCCTTTATGTCTAATTATCGGCTAAAACTGTTTAAAATTTAGCGATTCCTCAAAATCAACGGTTTTTAATTCAAAATTAAAGCCAGTGCCGTTTTGTAGGCCAATTTTGTAATAGCTAGGAACAGTTCGGGATTCAAAGTTTCCGGTTTATCGCTTAACATATGCAAATGCTTGTAGCTGTTTTTGGTTACAAAGTAGAGCGTCTTAATTCCTTTTTGAAAGAAAGGTTCGGCATCAGCACCGCCGCCGCTCCAAGTAGCCGGAATAAGCATCTTATCATTTTCAGCATCAATTTTCTTGGCAATATCCCAAAGCTCAGGCGAACTTTTACCACCTCCAATTTGGATACTATCTCCATAGCCCACACAATCCATATTAAACATTGCCTTTACTTTTTCCAGCGGGATTGGTAAATGGTTTGCAAAATGCGTGGCTCCGTTGAGCCCTTGTTCTTCGCTTGCAAAGAATACAAAAATGATTGAGCGCTTGGGTTTTGTATTATTTGTAACCATACTACGCGCAATTTCAAGTAAGGCGGCTGAGCCGGAGGCATTATCGTTTGCACCCGGAAAATAAATCTTGCCGGCTTGTTCACCTACGTGATCTAAATGTGCACCAAATATTAAATATTCATCTTTGAGTTCCGAATCGCTTCCTTCTAACATTCCGGCAATATTGTAAACCTCTTTTTCCTTTTCATATTTTGTATGAACATCGATATCAACTTTGTGAGATAGGGAAATAGAATTTGGTGCTTTATCAGTATCAATTTTTGTTTGTAGTTCCTTTAGAGTTTTTCCGCTTTCATCGAATAGTTCATCTGCCAAACGAAGGTCTATATGAATTTCCGGAAAGTTCTGCATCTGCTCGCCATCCCCATGAATAACACTTCCAATTGGCTTTTGTGGCTCAGCATCATTGGGCAAGGAGACGAATAGAATTCCAACAGCTCCATGCTTTGCTGCAACAATTGCTTTTTCGCGCGGGTTGCCATTTATAAATCCCTTTCCATTCAAATTCCATTTAGGGTTATACTTGAAAACGATTACTACTTTTCCTTGCACATCAATGTTTGCAAAGTCGTCATAGCCAAGCTCTGGTTGAGATAAACCATAACCGCAGAATGCTGTGTTTGCTATTAATTGCCCGGAACCGGTAAATCCTCTATAAACATAATCGGGTCCAAGCTTATATTCTGTTCTGGCTCCACTCTTAATAATTGCAAAATGCTCGGGTGAAAGAATTTCGTTGTACTCAACATAAAGTTTCTGAAAATAATTTAAGTCTCCAACCGGTTTAAGATGAAGTCTTGCCATCTCGCTGGAAATAAAATTTGCTGCCTTTGTATAACCGGAATGACCCGGAAGTCTGCCGGCAAATTCTTTACTAGACAGCAATTCAACAGTTCGCAACAATTCGTTTTTATCTATTTGAGCAAAACTGAATGAGCATAGAGCAAAGAAAAATATAAGTACTCGTGATGATTTCATTTAACATCTCCGGAAGAAATAATATAGATTAATTTCAATTCAGTAATTATCATTATTAATATTACTCTATTCAGAATTAATATCAAGAATAGATTCTCCATACCGATTGTGTGAATTAGATTCTTAAAATTGTCTAAAGGAACTATAAAGCAATTATTCAAAAAATTTATCTGCGGAAATCATGTTAAATCAGTTCAATTTGCGTTCCGTTTTTAGAATAAATAATTGCTTTTGACTTCATAAAGATTAATCCACACAACTGGTTTATCCATATATAACGTTTGAAATATTTTTTTTGTCATTAGGCCGCCTCATTTCTAATTTGGTGTCAAGTAAGATTCTTCTCCCGTCCTTGGCGAGATCAGAATGACAGGTGGACAATATTCAGATGTTTTCATATACATAAAAAAAAGAAATTCTTGACTAATAAGTCTTCAGTTTATAAATTTAAAAAGAAGTTAAAGGTTCCGTATTAAAAATCCGGGGGAATCAAAAACTTACCAAAAATTATTCTCCAACTGAAATGTGGAAGATATCTCATTAAGCGCAAAATTTTCCTTTGTTCTATCAATTTATTAAACAAAAGGAGTCTTTATGAAAATCGCACGGATCAATCCACTTCAAGGAAACAGTAACAGTAAAACTGCTGCTTTTTTCGACTTTCAAACTGATGATGGAATCTTAATTAAGGGATTCCGAATTGTGAGCGGTGCTAACGGATTATTTATTGCCTCACCTAGCGAGAAGGGAAAAGATGGAAAGTATTATGACTCTGTTGTCCTCCCCAAGGAGATGAAAGAGGATTTACAGAAAATGGCCATTACAGAGTTCAACATGCAGAACTGATCACCAGCTTGGTAGAAGGAAAGCTCAAACCGAGGGCTTTCCTTCATTATAACAACTGCCTAAATTAGACAACATACCTAAACAGCGAAATCTGAATTTGAATAAAGTTTCCCCCAGCCTCTGCCCGGTTTTTATCACTGATACAGACGATACATATCTGACTATTCAGACAAAATCAGAGACGGTCTTAATTTGGGATAAGACGGTTGCAGTAAAGTAAATTAATTATGGTGTTTTATACTTTTGAAAGTATTATTTTTCTCATGATAGAATGAATTAAAATGACAAATGTATTTTAAATGAATTCATATCAACAAAAGGAATAAACATATGAAAAAGTTAGTTGTATTATTTTTTATTACATTATTGTTAAGTATGAGTAGCTTGACAAGTGCTTTTCAACAAAAAGCTCCGAAGACTAAAACAACACCTACAAAAAATGTTGAAGTTACTACACAATCATCGGAAAAACATAAATCAATGTGTAGTGATTGCAAACACGATTCTACTTGCTCAAAAAAGGATGTAGCAAAGTGCGCTGATTGTAAGGATAAAGTAACATGTTCAAAGAAACATGAATCTACAGATTCTAAGAAGGATGCGATAAAGTGTGATGGTTGCACGGATGGATCTGAATGCAAATCTTAACATAAAAAGCGAACCACGTAATTTTCAATTATAGCCGGCATGATTTACTAGCATGCCGGTTTTTTATTTTATAATCATTGAAACTTTTTATCCTTATTTGAATCTAATATTTACAACTACTCTTAGGTGAATATGAAGTACCTCATCATCATTAATGACGCGCCTTATGGCACTGAAAAAGCATACAATGCACTTCGTCTTGCAATGCAAATTCAAAAAGATTTTCCGGAAAACGAAGTAAGATTTTTCTAATGGCTGATGTTGCTACCTGTGCTTTGCCAAATCAAAATTCTCTACTGGATATTACAATATCGAGCAAATGCTGAAATTAGTTTTGTTAAAAGCTGGACAAGTTAAGATTTGCGGCACCAGTGCAGACGTACACGGAATTAAAAATCTTCCGTTGATAGAAGGCGCACAAATCAGCACAATGGCAGAATTGACTGCGTGGACTATTGATTCAGATAAAGTAATAACTTTCTAAAAAGGATAATTATGCTACAAAAAATTATGAGTGCGTTTTTTTCTCCCAACAAAATGATTGATATGTTTACTTACAAATTGGAAACCGCGCAATCAATCGAAATGATTGCTGCAAAAGTACAGCAAGAATGCGACAAAAATAAATTTGCGCTGCTGCAAACATATAACTATCATGAAATTGTTGAGAACAAAGGTTTTCCAATCAAAAGAAAAGTATTTATCTACGAGATATGCCAAGCCCAAACTGCTTCGCTTATGCTTACTGATAATCCGAACTTTTCAATCTTCATGCCTTGTAAACTTGCAATTTATGAAGATCATGAGAAAACAATTATATCGACAATGGATATGAGCATTATGCTTAAGGCGGTGAGTTCGAATAAAATGCTTTACGAAAATGCCACCGCTTTATTCAACACGTTGAAATCAATGATGAATTCTTTATCACGCAATATAACTAAATGACAAATTCGGTTGTTCTCGAAAGATTCTATTAATTAAACTTTCTGATAAAGGACGTTGTCTAAGTTTTAATACAATAACGACATACACCAAATTCGATTTGCTTACCCAAAGAATAATATGAAACTAAACCCGAGGCTATTTGATTTACTTTTAGCAATTTTGTTCTTAAATATATGGACATATTCAATAGGACAAATCAAAAACGGTTATTCGTTTTCCGGATCGCTTATTGATTCAGTTAGTAAACAACCCTTAGAGTTTGCTTCGGTAGCTGTTTATAAGTCAATCGATACATCATTAGTCGCGGGTACACTTACAACTGTAAAAGGAGAGTTCTCAGTTAATATTCTCCCATCGGGTAAGTTTGTTATTAGATTTTCTTGCATAGGGTACAAAACTAAAACAACTCACGCTGAAATTACTAATTCTTCATTAGTTCTTACAAATCCAATCTTAATGAGCAATTCGACAATTTATTTTAACTCTGTAATGGTAACAGGTCAACGAGATGAAAAAGAGATAAATATTGAGAAAACAAAAATTAACGTTGCTCAAAATATTTCTTCAGCCACGGGAAATGTAACAGATATTTTGAAAAGCCAATCTTCAGTAAGTATTGATGCTGATAATAATATTTTTTTAAGAGGAAACAGTAATATTTTAGTTCTGATGGATGGAAAACCGACGACTATTACAACCCTAAATGCTATCCCGGCTTCAAGTATTGAAAGCATAGATATTGTTACAAATCCGGATGCGAAATATGATGCAGAAGGTACCGGTGGAATAATAAATATAGTTATGAAAAATCAGAGTAAGGAAGGACTGAACGGAATTATTTCAATTAACAATGGCATCTACAATAGACTAAATGGAGGAGTGAGCTTAAACTACAGCCAAAGTATTTGGAATGTTTTTTTGAGTTATAACGGGAAGCTGGAAAAAACTGATATTCACAGCAATCTTACACGGCAATTATATACACAACAGGTATTTGCTGAACAAGAACTTAATTCAGCACAGAGAACTCCAACTCAAAGTGCCGCACTGCAGCTTTCTGCAAGACCTGGTAACAATGTGATTTCACTTGGTCTGAAAGTTACTTTGCCCGATGTTATTAATTCTCAAAACATTGTTGGTAGTAATGAGTACGATACGCAACCGGCAATATTATTTAACCGTAGAAATGAAGTAACTTTTTCGAGAAAAATATTTGAAAGTACACTAAGCTATAAAAAGATATTCGATAAGAACAAAAACGAAATCTCTTTTGATGCATTCTTCTCAAGAACCAAAGGATCTAGACCGGCAGAATATTACATCGAAAATCAACTTCTGCAGAAGTCTGATGGGGGCGGCGCTCCAACAAACATTACAATGCAAGCTGATTATATTAAATCTATTCTTTCAACCGGTAAAATAGAAAGCGGAGTAAAATATTTTTCCAGATGGAACAGCTTTAACTATAACTTTGAAGATTGGGACATAGTTTCAAATCAATGGAAAACAAATCCTACCTTCAGCAATGATTTGGACCATAAAGAATATATTTATTCAGCTTATCTTATGTATTCCGACAGCTTGTATAAACAACTGTTTTATAAAATCGGAGTACGTTTGGAATATAATACTTCGGAGTTAATTCAAAAATCAATAAACTATCAACTTAACAGCGAATATTTCTTCCCTTTTCCTTATCTGACGCTCAAATATAACATTGATAAAATTCAAGAGACCGGGCTAAGCATTACCCGTAGAATTACTAGACCAACTTATCCGCAATTGAACCCTGTTATTACAGTAATTGACCAAATGACATACGAAACGGGAAATAAATATCTAGTACCGGAGATATCTGATAAAGCAGAGTTATACTATTCCATAGTTAAAGAAAAATTTCAATTAAACAGTAAATTATTTTTTAGCACTACAAAAAATTTAATTACTCAAGTCTCGCAATTCTCATATCCCGATAAGCTTATTTTAACAAATGTCAACTCAGAAAGGCAAAACAAAATTGGCGGCGACTTTGATGCTTCATTCAAAATCAACAAGATGTTCTCGTTGAACCCTAGTTTATCAGTTTTTTATACCAAGACCAGCGGGAAATATAATGAGATTGATTTAAGTACAAGCAGCTTTGCGTGGGCGGGAAATATTAAGACAATAATCAAACCTGAGCAAGAGGCTGAGTTGCAGCTTATCCTAACTTATAATTCTCCCGTTACATTACCTCAATTCAAATTGGGCGAAATTTATTATGCCGATATTGCTGTGAAAAGAAATTTTTTTGATAAGAAAATGGTTTTGAGTTTAACTCTATCAGATATATTTAATACTCGCAAATGGATTGTCTACTCGGAAAACAATGTGTTCAGATTGAACAATTCAAGCAAAAATGATACGCGAGTATTTTGGATTGGAATTACCTATAATATAAATTCTTACACATCCTCTCAACCAAATAAAAATGAACCTGTAGAGGGGGATAATGGAGTGATTAAACTAGGTCATTAAAATAAATTATTGGCTATTCTTTGTTAAGAAACAATTTGCTTAGAATATACACTACCACTCCATACTACGAGTATCTATAATTTTCAATTCTCTCACATAAGCTGAGTTTCATGAATTTCCCTTTATGAAACTTGGTGACTTGGTGCTTTTGTGGCATATTTTCTTATACTTTCTTTTGCCACAAAGTCACAAGGACACTAAGAAATCACAAAGTCCGTAACTCAGTAAGTAAATTAAAAGTCTCAAGATTCTTCTTGAGGCTTTTTTGTTTTAACAATCTCATCTTATTTCTTCACCATTTGCTTCACGTTCAAAAGTCCACAGATACAATTCCTCCACTTTTTTTCTTGCCCAGGGAGTCTTTCGTAAAAATTTTAGACTGGATTGTATGCTTGGATTTTCTAGGAAGCAGTTAATTCTAACATGGTAGAATAGCTCGTCCCAGTTGTAACGTTCTAACAAATACTCAAGAATCATTACTAGGGTTTTGCCGTGCAGCGGATTATTGGGTTGTTGCATCGTCGTCATAATTAATGTAAATGATTTATCCGCAATTTAATCACAACGATGCAATTAAAAAACCCATGCCGCTTTGAAAACAGCATGGGTTCATAATTAATACTTCTAAATTATTACTTCAACAACAGCATTTTTCTTGTCAATACAAAATCTTGCGATGTTAATCTATAATAATAAACTCCACTCGCTAGCTTGCTGCCATCAAATTTTACATCGTAGGTGCCGGGAGTTTTGGCTTCGTTTACAAGAGTTGCAATTTCGCTTCCTAGTAAATCGTAAACTGAAATTCTAACAGTACCCGCTTTAGGAATAGAATATTCTATTCTTGTTTCCGGGTTAAACGGATTTGGATAATTCTGTCCAAGCAAAAACTCGGTTGGAATCTTTTCATTTGCAAGATTTGTTGGCGTAACGAATGATGTTGCGCTTGACCACTCGCTCCACTTCAGATTATGATCTCTGTATATTACGCGGTAGTAATAAGTTTTTCCGTTTGCAACAGAAGTTCTATTGAAAGACAACTTTGTAAGATCTAAGCCTTTGTTTAGATCAATCGGAATTAGGTTGGAATCAACCTTATAGATATTCTTCCAATTCACAGTGGTATCAATAGAAGTTTTATTGAAAGCCGCATCTTCCGAAATTTGAATACGTGCGGACATAAGTGAATCACCGCTAATTTGGGAAGTACTAAAAATAATTTTGGTGTCGTTTATAGTTGGTGCACCGGCAGTTGGTTTAACTGGTGCCGGTTGATTCACTTTAATATACCATCTATCAAGCAACTCGTTGTTGCGAGCCTTGCTTGTATTGCCTAAGCTGTACATGCTGGATTCAAACGTTTTATTCGCAACATCTATTTCAATTATCTGATAAAAGAAATTATCAATTGCAATATGTATGTTTGGAAAATCTTGATTCTTATAAGAACCCCATCTATCAATAGCACCACCACCACCACCACCGCAAACCATACGGAAGTCTGTTCTTGGTGTTGTACTTTCAGAAACAACAGTGCCGCGTTCAAATCCATGTGTGTGGCCGTACGAGTATTGAATTACCTTCGAATATTTTTTTAGAATCGGAAACACTTGATTAGTTACATAAGCCGGTCTGGTATCTTCGGTTATTCCTTCTCCCCAAAGCTCTGTTATAGAAAAGTGATGACCTATTAAAAATACAAAATCAATTTTAGGATTATTCTCGGCTGCGGCTAATGTACTTTCCAACCAAAGATTTTGCAGAGTTAATGAGGCTCCGGAAAGATTTGTATTCAAGCCGATGAACATTGTGTTTGCAATTGTTGATGCCCAGAACCTCTCTGCAAATGCGTTTGGTGGGGCATAACCGGAGATGTTTTCATACTGCATATATTTATAATAATTCTGGCTTTCTCCTTCATGGTTTCCAGTAACAGTTAAGAATGGAATATTCGGGGAGATCGGTGACATAGGCGCAAAGTATTGTTCCGTCCATTGAGTAATTGTATTTCCGGTAACTACAAGATCGCCGGAGTGCAGCACTAAATTGATATGGTTATGAATATCATTCCCGTATAATTGCTGCATTTTTTTCTTTGCTTCTCTAATCAATCTCGACGACCAAGTTGTGTCGGGATTGTGAGTATCGCTTAAAAGTAAAAATCTAATTTTACCGCTATAAGATGCATCCGGCTGGGTTTTGAAATTATAAATTGTCGAAGATCCGCTTCCGCTAACAATCTTATAGAAATATTCCTTGTTTGGTTGCAAACCGGTTAGCAGAACAGAATGCCATCTGTAATCGCTAGCAACAATCTCGCTTGTTCCTAAAGTTGATTGACCTAGTGATGATGTTGTTCCATATTCAACTTTTGTTTGGGTTGCGGTTGTATCGTGCCAGCAAATGTAAATTGATGTTGGCGATGGATTCTGAAGATAAGGAACCATCAGTAAAAATCTGGATTTTACAGCATCGAGTTTGTGCCCGTATCCGCCAAGAGCTGTAATTGCGGTAGCACTTAAGGCAGAATTCCAGATAGAAACTTCCGAGCAATCAATTTCGGAATCTTCGCCATCTTCATCAGCAAAAAGCAGAAGAATTTTATCAAGCGAAAACCTTCCATTTACTGATTGAACGGTTGCTTCTTGCAAAAGTTGTCCATCCAGATAATATCTGTAATGAGTTCCGTTTTTTACAGAGACAGCAAGTCTGTACCACTCATTTGCCCTTACAACGTAGGATGAATAACCGGTAGCTCCCACACCAATATTTCCGGTTGTATTTATGAAGCAGTCTCCATCACTAGTGTTTGTTGGAGTGGTTTGAAAGAAAGAATACCATTTTCCTAACTGAGGCATTCTAAAATCTATACTCAAAGTATATTCGTTAACTAATGCTCCGGGACTTGGAGCGATGCCATGTTCCATTTTTAGATAACTACCTACACCAATCTTTATTGCGTTATCATTGGTTTTGGGTCCGTCTATTATGCTGTATGTTCCTTGCGATGTAAGGCTTTTTCCGATATCAGCTTTTAGAATATCTGTTTTATCGTCAAATTTCCACCAACCGGCTCGCGTAGGAACTTGTGCAATTGTAAGTGAAAAAACCGAATAGAATATTAAGAAGAGTAATGGGCGAAGAAAAAGGTTCTTCATAAACCACCTTGATTGATTATAAAAATTATGAGTCTATTGGTATAGTTGAATGAATTTCTTGCGAACAAAATAGAAGTGCTGAAGTGTAGCGGCAATAGCGCAAATGTGGTATTTAACCCAAATTATTCAATAGAATAATTTGCGCTCCACGCCGCAAACTGTAAATAAATATGTTAACTTGTGTTGTAACGCTTCTCAATTTTCAATGCTTGTAATAATAAGTTACATGTTTGCGGGGTTAACCCCGCAGTAAAACGTATTATTCTTAAACGTTTTACATGCGGCCTTCGGCAATCCCGCCTATATTTAGCGGGACATTCTAATGAATTTTTTGGGTTTAACAGAAAAGGGATTCATAGGTGTAAAAAATCCTCTCCCGTAACGCACGGAAGAGGATTTTAACAACGAGCAACTACAAACAACTACTTAAGGAGGAGCAGTTTCTTTGTAGCAGAAAAATCTCCACTAACCATTTTATAGATATAAACGCCGGATGCCAGACGACTTGCATCGAACGAAACTTTGTAATTGCCGGCTTCCTTGAATCCATTCTCAATTATCCCAACTTCTTTGCCAAGAATATCGTACAGTTTTATAGTTACTATACCGGATTTTGGTAAAGAGTAGTTAATCTTTGTATTTGGATTGAAGGGGTTAGGATAATTTTGCGAAAGAGCAAAACTGACCGGTATCGCATCTTCCCAATTTTCTTCAATACCAACCGGATTTTTAATGGCTGCGTTTTTAACATTCTGATAAAGCTCTGTAATTTCATCAACTGTTAAAGCTTTGCTAAATACATGAATGTTATCAAGGTTACCTTTATAGTAAACCGGTCCAACAAGTGCATTTCTGCCAAGCATTAAAACTTGTCCCGGCTTTACATTTCCGGTAATAGGATGTGAGTCTTTAAGAACACCATTTAAATAAATTTTGGCAGCGGTTCCATCATATACACCAACCAGATGAATCCATTGGCCGCTAATCAAATCGGCTTCCGGAATTCCCGGTCTTTCGGCAGTGACAGTTGTAGTAACTTTGAAACGAAGTTCCTTGTTTCCCTTATCAAGATAAATTGCATATTGATCAGCATCAGAATCGAAGAGGCCGCAGAAGGAACCTGAGAGTTCTGCCGGTAACTGTGTAAGTTTAGCCCAAAGAGCGAATGAAACGGCCGGTGCATTAATATAAAAAGATGTTGAAGCAGCAAACTGAACGTAATCATCAACGCCGTCAAATTGTAATCCGTTGCCTAATATTCCTTCACCTAATTTTGTTCCTTTCCTTAGCATACCATTGTTAGCGTTCGCTGTATAATCCGTAAGCACGGTATCTTTTTGTATATCATCCATGCTGAAGTAAGAAATAGTTTTATCTTGCAAATTTTTGTGAACGAACTTTGAACTATCCGGTTTTATTGTGTTTGGAATTCCGGACTTATCTTTTACTCCGCTAACTATTAATTCATATGTTGTTTCTGTTAATGGAGAAGTAGTAAGAATAACTTGCTTTTGATCGAGCGCTAGCTTTGCGCTTGAGATTGTAGCGGCTTTATCTAACTTATAATTTGCTATGGTTTCCGCAGTTGCTTGATCAACCGGCTCATTGAATTCGACAACAAGCTTATTGCCTTCTGCACGCGAAGTTGTATATGATACAGATGGTTTATAAGTATCTTTATCCATCAAAGCTGTTAATTGGTTACTATATTCTGCACTGAAGAGCCCAGCCGTGTTCTTTGCCCTAAGTCTGTAGTAGTGAATTGTGTTTCCATCTACATTTTTATCAATATATTCGGTAACAGTGCCCGGTACAGTTGCAATCAAATTAGTTGGGTCGCTATGGTTATCTCTATAGATTTCATACATAAGTCCGCTTTCATAATTCGTAGCCGCTTTCCACTGAAGTTTTACATCCATGTTTGTTACAGTAGCGGTATTTAAAAGCACCGGTGAAGGAGCTTTGTCTAGCGGTGCAACCTTTGCGCTTTTGAATAATTCTGTAACTTCAATCTGACTGAGTGCGGTATTAAATATTTGTACATTATCGAGGTTGCCTTTAAAATAACTTGCATTAGCAATTCCACTTCTTCCTAGCATTGCTACTTGTCCGGTTTTAACTGTTCCGGTAAGTGGGTGAGTATCCATCAAGTTGCTGTTCAAGTAAATTTTTGCATTGGTTCCATCGTAAACTCCTACAATGTGAATCCATTGCCCGGTAACTAAGCTTGCAGCTGGAATACCGGGACGCTCTGCAGAAGCACTTGTTGCAACTTTAAATCTTAATTCGTTATTACCCTTGTCTTCGTACAAAACATATTGGTCTGCATCCGAATCGAATAATGGACCATAAGCACCCGGTAAATCTGCCGGCAAATAATCTAAGTAAGCCCAAAGAGAAACAGTAACTGCATTTCCGCCAATATCAAACGAGGGAGAGGCTGCAAATTGAACATAGTCATCAACGCCGTCAAATTTAAGTGCGTTACCTATTTTACCTTCTGTAAGTAGCGGTCCGTTTTTTAACACACCATTATTTGCATTTGTAGAAGCATCAACAAGAACGGAATCTGTTTGTAGTGCGTCGCAACTGTAATAAGCAACAGTTTTTGTTGATAGTGCTTTGTGAAGCATAATGTTGCCGACAGTTACCATTGTGTTTGGAGTTTTGGCTTTATCCTTTACGCTTTTTACAGTAACAGTATATGAGTTTTCGGCAAGGGGAGAAGTTGTTAACTGAACTGTTTTTTGATCCAGTAATAGTTTTGCAGATGAAACAGTAACGGATTTGTTTACAGTATAATTCGCTTTATTTTCTGCCGTTGTTTTGTCTACTCTTTCACTGAACTCGATGTTTATCTTTGTGTCTTCTGTGTTTGAGGTTACATAAAGAACGGTTGGCTTTGTAAGATCGGCAAGCGTTGTAGCAGAAACTTCGTTGCTAAAGTTTGCACTTAGCAAGCCAGCACTGTTCTTGGCTTTAATTCTATAATAATACTTTGCTGTTTCGGTGAAAGTATCGTCCGTATATTCTAATACATTTCCAACGCTTGCAATTAATGTTGCCGGTGAGGGATTTATATCTCTGTAGATATTGTAACCAGTGATTGCACCTTCACTATCGGTTGCAGCGTTCCATTTCAACGTAACCTTTGTTTCTACTACTGTCGGATCTAAAACATTTACATCTGTTGGTGGAGTTGTATCAGTTACTGATTTCATCAATGCCGGATTATCTGTAGTTATACCATCAACGCCCAATGCAATGTAGTTTGTCATTGTGGCAGCGCTGTTAATTGTCCAGCTGTTGAACTTAACATTCTTTGTATGAGCATAATCCAAGAACGCTTTAGTTGGCGCTGCGCTGCTGCCCAACCAATTAATTCCGGCTGCTGCCAGCTGATCGATAACTGCGTTTGTATTTGATGACCCAAATAACTGAGTTGCAATTGTTGGGTCAATGGTTCTTGATTCCGTCATTTGAGCTAAACTGAAACCTGAGATAATTACCCGGTTTTTCATTCCTAAATCTTGAACCATCTTAATTACTTTTCCAACTATTCCCGTAGTGCTTCCTTTTATCTCGATTACCACACCAACATTATATGCTGCATTTTTAGCCAGCATTAAGGATTCGTATAAAGTTGGAATTTTTTCGCCGGTGAATGCTGCTGAAAACTTAATACCGGCGTCGACAGCTCTTAACTGAGCGTATGTCATTGCTGTAACAGTACCGGTTCCATTTGTAGTGCGGTTAATAGTAGCGTCATGCATAATCATTAGTGAATCATCTTTTGATACATATACGTCCAGCTCAAAATATTCTGCTTTTAGGGCAATTGCATTCTTAAACGCAGCCAATGTGTTCTCCGGTGCAAGAGCAGCACCTCCGCGATGTGCAATATTTGCAACTTGCGCAAGTCCGTTTGAATAGAATAAAGCTAACAGTAGGACTAAGAAAATCTGTTTGATTGACCTTTTATTCATGCTTCCTCCTTTAAATAAGTTTTGCTTACTTTTTGTACTTGAGAGTTGAAATGTTACAAGATTACCTAAAAAAAATTATAGCGGTTGTTTTTCAATAACAATAGCGCAAACGTGGTATCTAAAAAACGGGTTATCTATTGAGGATGGGGAAAAAAAACCCTCTCGCAATTTTTGAGAGAGGGTTCTTAAGAATTGAGACTACTACTTTAGGAGGAGCAATTTCTTTGAAGATGAAAACTTACCGCTAACCATTCTATAAATATATACACCTGAAGCTAACTTGCTTGCATCAAAATTTGTTGAATGATAACCGGCATTTTTGAATCCCTCTTGAATAACCGAAATTTCATTACCAAGAATATCGTACACTTTAATAGTTACGTTGCCGGCTGCCGGCATTGCGTAATTAATCTTCGTCATTGGGTTAAAAGGATTTGGATAGTTCTGCGAAAGTGAGAATTCTGTTGGGAGCAATCCATCGGTTTTTTCAACACTAACTAAATGACCAAAACCACCTAGAGCTTTTACTTCTGCGGAAGTAAGCGAATAATTGTAGATAGATAATTCAGCGCAATCAATATCGCCATCTTCTCCATCTTCATCGGCGAACATTAGCAACTCTTTATCTAATCCAAAACGTCCGTCAATCGCTTGTATAGTTCCGGTAAGAACTAAAGATCCATCAAGATAAATTAAGTAATGAGTGCCATTCTGAACCGTAACAACCATTCTATACCATTCATTTTGATTTATTGAATAAGTAGTATATCCGGTTGCAGCCAAACCAATATTTCCGGTTTTATTTATGAAGCAGTCTCCATCGTTTGTGTTTGTTGGGCTAGTTTGGAAGAAGCAATGCCATTCTTCCAGAGAAGGAGCTTTAAAGTCGATGCGGAGACTATATTCGTTTACCAATAATCCGCCACCGTTAGGTTCAATTTCGTGAGTTACTTTATAGTGACTTCCAACGCCAACTCTTGTTCCAAAGTTAGTAGTTGTTGGGCCATCAACAGATTGATCTTTTCCAACTAATACAAGTGGTTTACCAACTGTTGCATCCAACAAACTAAAAGGATTATCAAACTTCCAATTTCCAACTAAAGCTTTTGTAGCGGTTCCACCACCGGAAAGTTTGTGACCAAAACCGGCAAGTGTTTTTATTTCTGCTTCATCTAAAGACCGGCCCCACATTGCAATTTCTGCAATATCAATTTCAGCATCATCACCGTCATCATCGCCGGCTAAAACAACTTTAGTATCAAGTGCAAATCTGCTATCAACTGCTTGTTTTGTTCCTTCTAACAACAACTGACCGTCTAAGTAATATCTATAATGTGATCCATTCTTTACTGAAATAACTAAACGATACCATTCGTTTGGAATGATAACATAAGCGCCATATCCTGTAGCTTGTGTTCCAATCTTTCCTTCTTTATTGATGAAGCACTCACCATCTGTATTATTTCCTGTTACAGCCTGAAAGAATGTTCTCCACTTTGTTATATCAGCAACTTTAAAGTCGAATTTAAATGTGTATTCGTTTACAAGTGTTCCGCCGCCATTAGGAGCAATTTCATGAGTTGCAACATAATGACTGCCAACACCAACTCTTGTTGCTTTATTAATTGCGGTTGGTCCGTCTACAGAGAGTTGGGTTCCAACTAATTCCAAATCGTTTCCATAGTAAGCTTCTGTTAAATTTGTCGGGTAATCAAATTTCCACAATGCAGACGGTTGGAGGATGCCTGTTTCTTGTTTGTGATTATATCCGCCCAACAATTTTGCTTGTCCGCCGGTTAATGCTTTATCCCATATTGCAAGTTCTGCGCAATCAATTTCGTTATCTTCACCATCTTCATCTGCAAAAATCAAAAGTATTTTATCAAGTGAAAATCTCCCATCTATGCTTTGAACTACACCATCATTCAATAATTGTCCATCTAAATAGTATTTATAATAAACACCATTCTTAACAGAAACAACTAAACGGTACCATTCGTTTGCATTAACAATGTAGGTACTGTATCCGGTAGCTTGCACGCCAATTTCGCCCGAAGCTTTAACAAAACAATCTCCGTCAGTAGAGTTATCTGCGCTGGTTTGGAAAAATGCTTTCCATGTTCCAACATCCATTACTCGGAAATCGAATTGTATTGTATACTCATTAACGAAAGTTGTTGGCGCTGGAGTTATTCCATGTGTCATTTTAAAATGACTTCCTACTCCAATCCGTGTTGCGCCGTTTCCAGCTGCCGGTCCTGCTATGGCTTGTTGTGTACCAACTAATTCTAAGTTTGTGCCTAAATCTGCCTTAGTAATATTTGCCGCATCGTCAAATTTCCACCAGCCTTTGCGGGTAGGAACTTGTGCTAGAGTAACTGATATAATAGAGAATAATACTAGGAGGGTAAAGATTTTTTTCATGATTCACCTTCTATGTTGTGATTGTATGTTAACGTATTGAAGTAACCACTTGAGAATTTTACTTAAGGAAATTAGAACTGATACGGTAGAGCCTCAATAGCGCAAACGTGGTATTTGATCTACTGAGGCCAAGGCCTGTAATTAATGAATTAGTCGATTATTTAGCTAAAACCATTGATTTTGTCTCTATATTTCTTCCGTTGCTTAATTGGTAAAAATAAATTCCGGAGGATAAATCACCCGCGTTGAAATTTATTTTATGTTTTCCAGCATTCTTAAATTCATTTACCAACGTCTCTATTTTTCTTCCAAGCAAATCGTAAATAACAATTTTTACGTTCCCCGATTTATCAATCAAATACTCAATGGTAGTAGTTGGGTTGAATGGATTGGGATAATTTTGCAATAGGTTGAAATCGGTGGGCAGTTGCACATAATTGTTCTCTTCAATATCCGTAGTCCAGCCCATTTTACTGTTGATATAAGCTGCAAGATTATTTCCCATCACTAAATGGTGACGTACGCGGGGATGTTTAGTCCAGCTTGAGCTAAATGGGAAAAAGTATGTTCCAATATTTGTGTCCTTATCCACATCCTTTAAGAATTGAACAGCACCTTCTACATACTTTGGCCAAGGAGAGCCGGTTTTTGTAATGTCCATGCTGCCCAATGAGCAAACAATAAAGGCTTTAGGGTGGCGAAGACGAATTGTTCTAACAAAATCTACATAAGCGTTTGTAATCTTTGTAGAATCTTTGGTAGTAAGTAGCCAGCTATCATTTTGAAAAAGATTTATTACAACAACATCGGGCGTATAGAGACTAAAATCCCAATTGCTTGAGGCGTTATCCGGATCGAGCCGATAATAATATTGAGGCATAGTCATGTTAAACCAGCTAATCATAATGCCAATTCCGCTTTTAGCAATGCACATATAATCTGCATTTAATAAGCGGGAAGTTACCGCACCAAATGCTTTGAAATTATTTTCATAGGTCAAATTATCATCTGCATAGTTATCTGGGGCTTCGTCTCCGTATCCGCAAGTAATTGAATCGCCGTAGAACAATAATTTTCGTTCCGGCCTTACCGGAGGAGCCAGTAAAGTTTTACCGTCATTAATTTGAATTCCTAAAAAAATAGTTGGACCAGTAGAAGCTTCTGTTCGACGAAAAATAAGAACACTATGAACTGTATCCGTTAATGCAGAGGAGACAAGATAAATTTTGCTACCCGCGGAGCAATCAATTACGTGCGGGTGTAAATAATCTTCATCAATATAAACCTCATAGAATGATTGACCGGTTTTGTCATCAAGAGAAACGATAAGTAAGGATCCTTCGAAATTTGCTTTTATATAAGTGCCTGGCCAATAAATAATCGGTTTGTCTGGTGATGTAAAATCAATTCGTCCTGTGTACTGGAAATTGGGATTGTCGGCTTTGATTGTTACTATGGCCTCTGATTCGGAAATGAAGCCAAAGAAAAATAAAGAAACCATAAAAAGTGTAATTAAGTTTTTTCTGTTCATTGCTATCCTGTAATGGTAATTAGTCAATTCTATTTCATCTATTTAACAAATTCTACTGTAATTGTAGATGAATCAGCAACCGCTCCGGTTGTAATTAGTTTAAATGTTGTATTCTTTTTAATTGGCACAGTTAGAGAATCTGCCGCATTAACATTAACTCCATTTAATAAAGCATTAGTGCCGGAAGTTGTCTCCCAGTAAATTTTCGCTAGTTCGTCTTGTCGCAGAGTTGTTTTAGCAGCATAAAAATATCTGATGATTCCTGATGGACTACTTTTGATAGTAGCTTGTGCAATTTGCGCCATTACTAAATAGCATGCTTCGTTAGGATGAATTCCATCCGGGAAATATTCGGTTTTGCCAATTAACGGTGTATTGAAATCCATCAAGTACGAATTAGTCGCTTTTCTAATTGAATCTACAAGAGGAAGCACTTCTTCCTTAATTATTGTTGGATTAATTCCCCAATTAATTTTGAAAGCTGGACAAGGACGTGCAACATAAATTTGCGGCTTACGTCCATCTTTTTTGAATTCGTTCACCAGATCAACATAATCTTGAAAAAATTCTTTTTTGTAAATCCAGTTCTGAGGTTTAGAATCGTTTGTACCAAGTTTTATAATAACTATATGAGGGTTGAAATCTTTTGCACTTTTAAACAGAGCCTCATTCCAATATGGGTAATCACCTTTCCGCAGCAGTGTTCTGGCGGAAATGCCGAAGTTGCGTACATCATAATGATTGCCGAGTAGTTTTCCGAGTTGAGCGGGATATGTTCCACTTCCGCCGCCGCCTTCTGTAATACTATTTCCAACACAAGCAATTCGAATTTTTGTTATTTGCCCGAATGACAAAACACTGAGTGATAGCATAATTAATACTATCAAAGTAATTTTTTGTGTAGAGCTCATATTTAACTCTAGAGAAAGTTGTAAAAGAAGTTTTTAGATGTAATTAAATTAGAAAGCATATGTTCTTTGAACAATGCCGCAAACGTGGTATTTAATTGAAGAAATTAGAGAAGATTTTCTTTGTAAACTTTTGAAACGGCTCCAGTCCTAGTATTAACATGCAGTTTACCGTAAATATTTTTTAAATGAGTGTTCACAGTATGGAAGCTTATAAAAAGTTTATCCCCAATTTGCTGTTTGGTAAGTCCGGCAATTAATAGTTGCAAAATTTCTTTTTCTCTTTCGGTCAAACCGTAATCATGTTTTTTGGGTTTGAATCGAGTGAACATTTCCAAAACTTTATGTGCAATTTTCATATTCATTGGTGCGCCGCCGGCAAGTACTTCTTGAATTGAAGCAATAATTTTTTCGGGTGCAGAATCTTTTAATAAATAACCGGCTGCCCCGGCGCAGAGTGCCTCGAACACATTGTCGTTATCATCGTAAACAGTTAAAATCAAAATATGCGCATCAGGTAGAAACTCTTTGAATTTACTAATACCGGTTATTCCACTCATTCCGGGTAAGCCTATGTCCAATAAAATCACATCCGGTTTATCGGAAGCGGCAATTTCTTCTAAAGCCTCTTCACAAGAGGGAAATGATTTTGGGCAGATTAATCCTTCGGTTCTATCTATTAATCCGGCAAGCGTTTTTCTATAACGAGTATTGTCTTCCACTAGCCAGATGGAAATTGTTTTGATTGTTTTTTCGACGTTCAATTTTTTTTTCATTTAATAATTACTCATGCAAAGTAAAGTGGTATTAAAGATCAAACCATACCACGTTCGAGTTATTTTGATTATTCACTCACCTTACGCAACTAACTTGAAAAACTTAGCCACTAAGTCACCAAGGCACAATATCCTCATAAAATTTATGTCTTAATTTGTGAAAGCTTAGTGTCTTCGAGCTTTCGTGGCAATCTTTCCTTTTGGCGTAATATGAATTAACCGGTTGTATGTATTAAAAATTTATTGGAAAAACTGTTGAAACAGTTTCAAAAATAATGTTTGATTTTATTAACCCACGGATTAATCCGTGGGTTAATAAGAAAAACAAACTTTTTGCCAAACCGTTTTAACGGTTTACAAATTAATTCACACAACGGGTTGAATTATTAATTTTCTATTTAATAGTAAGCTCTACTTTTGTTCCATTTTCTTTGCTGCTGGCGATATTCAACTTTCCTTTAACTTTCTGCGCCCGCGCTTCCATACTTTTAATTCCTGTTGAGGCCTTAAAATCTTTTGTATCAAAACCTACTCCATCATCTTGAATAACTAAAGAAAAGCTCTTTGCACTACCCGAAATAGAAATTGAGCACTTCTTTGCGCTTGCATGATGTAGAACATTTGTGAGGGCTTCTTTATATAGAAGAAAAATATTTCTTCTAACATCAAGATTGAAGGAATCAATTCTTACATCATCGGTAGCTTCAAAACTCCACTCCAAATTTTGCAATAACTTTGCGGCAGTTTGCTTCATCTTAAAAACGATATCTTCGTTCATATCGTTTTTAGGATTTATAAACCAAATAATATCTCTCATCGCATCAACAGTTTCTTTAGCCGTCTTGCTTATATCTATCGATAGTTCCCGCTCGGTTTTGTTTAACGCTGGGCTTGACATTAACGATTGACTATCAACGCTAATACTGCTCAAGTTGCTTCCTATTTCATCATGCAAATCGCTTGCAATGCTAAAACGGATTTTTTCAATCTTCAATAATTGATTTAAGCGATATTTATAAACCCCGAAGATCATTCCTATAAAAAGTCCAACGGAAATAATTCTAAACCACCAAGTATTCCACCACGCCGGACTAATTTTTATACTCAAGTTTGTCGGCATTCCCCAAACGCCGTCTGCGTTTGTTGCCTTAACAAGAAATCTATAATTGCCGTTTTTAATGTCAGTATAAAAAGCAGTAGTTCTTGAACCGGACATGACCCATTGAGGATCGATACCATCCAGCATATATGCAAATTGATGCTTATACATAGGACTCAAATCCAGAGCAGTAAAATCTATTGAAAAAAAGTTCTGATCATGATCTAATATTATTTCTTGAGTAGTCGGAAGCGAACGGGGAAGTGCTGCCTCCTTATCAAAAACCTTGAACGATGTAAGAGCGACAACCGGAGTTTTCTCTTCGGGCTTAATTTGTTCCGGATAGAATGAAACAAAACCGGAGATTCCTCCAAAATACATTTTACCATTTTTGTTTTTGTAATATGCGTGCCAGTTAAATTGATTGTTTACAAGTCCATCTTCAACATCGTAAACTCTGATATTGCCGTTGCTCGGATTTAGCTTTGCTAATCCTTTCATTGTACTAATCCAAATAAAATTGTTCTCATCTTCCAGAACGCCGAACACGCAATCGTTAGGTAACCCGTTGGATGTATTGTAGTGAGTGAACTTGCCGGTAGCTTTGTCGAACTTACTTAGCCCGTTACTGTATGTTCCAATCCAAATGTAGCCTTTAGAGTCTTGGGTGATTGAAGCAATTTTATTTCCGCTAACTGAGTTTTGATGTTGATTAGGAAAATAATGCGAGATTGTTTTTTTCTCTGCATCATAACGAAAGAGTCCGTCAAGCCATGTTCCTATCCAGATGTTTTTCTGTTTATCTTCGTATAAAGAGTTTACGGAAAATTTCTCCGGAATTTTCACATTGTTGTTAATTACTTCTGGTGCAAATGGTTTGAATAACTCTGTGGCTCTATCAAAAATTTGAAGTCCGTCGTTAGTTCCAATCAGTAATTGTCCGTCTGAAGTTTCAAGAATTTGCTGAACCCAATTTGATTTGATTGAATATTTATTAGCCGGATTATTCATGTAGTATTTAAACTTATTTGTAGATGGATCAAATCTATTTAAACCACCGTTACTTGTTCCAATCCAAAGTATTCCGGCTTTATCTTCAATAATTGAAATCACATCATTTACATTGATTGAATTAGCGGATGTGCCGCCGTTTTTAAAATGTATTAGCAAATTATTCTTGAGATCAATTTTGTCAAATCCATTTCCCCCAAAACCAACCCAAAGAATATTATTCCTTCCCTCATAAATACTGCTTACAACTCTCCCTCCTAAACTATTTTTGCGGGATGGCATATACTTAAACTGCTGAAACTCTTTGACCTTTGGAAGTTTGTTTAAGCCATCTTCTGTTCCAATCCAAATGTTGCTTTGTTTGTCTTCGTATAACCATCTGATGCGCTGGCATACTAATGAATGTGGATCATCATCTTCATTTAGCAAACGGGAAAACGATGAACTATTCGAATTGAGTACGCCCAATCCTTGATAATTGTAAGTCCCAATCCAAAATCTGCCCGACTTATCGATTAGTGATTGCCGAATTGATGTTCTGAAAAAGTTTTGGAAATCCTCCGGTATTTGCGGGTGATTTAAAAATCCTTTTTGAATCACATCAAACATTTGCAAGCCGCTATCTGTATTTATGTGTATTCTATTCGAATCTACTCGTTCCAGAAACCAAATTTTATTATCGAAGAGTGAGTTTTGTTTACCGTCCTCATTCTTGTAATGCTCAAGCATTCCTTTAGTTGGATCGAGTTTAATTAACCCGGACCCCCATGTTGCGCACCATATTGTGTTGTCGGCATTTATCAAAAAGTGAGTTATATTATTGTTGGGTAGATGATTAGCTCCTCTGGCTTTTGTATCATATATAGTAATTGTTCTGTTTTTGGGATTATACATCTTCAGTCCACTCAACATACTTCCGTACCAGATATTTCCATTGCTATCTTCATCAATACATTGCACAAAATCATTTCCGCCAGCTTTATCTATTTCTTGAAATGATTCTTGCACGGGATCATATTTGCATACGCCGGAACCCCATGTTCCAATCCATAAAACTCCTTTGCGGTCTTCGAACAAACTCATAATATAATTTTCGGGCAAAGAGGAATCGGTAGAAGTGTTGGCTTTAAAAACTTTAAATGTCTGCCCGTCGTAACGATCCAAACCATCTTTAGTAGCGATCCACAAGTAGCCATCTTTAGTTTGAATAACGCAGTTTACTGAATTGTTGGAGAGGCCATTGTTAATTGTAAATCGTTCGAACTTATAACTCACTTGCTGCGCGTTTAGTAACGAAAAAAATAAAATAAAAAGAATTGCTGTCGAGATGAATTTTGCTTTCAAGTTCATGATAACCGAAGCCAAAACAGTTTTGAAATATTGTGGCTTAAAAGTAAGCACTTTTAAGAAAGGTACAAATAACAAAAACCAGCTAGCCTGAACTAATAATATTTTACTAATGTTGGAGGCGTTTAATCAATTTCATTAGTAACTGAGTTACGCATAAGTTGAATTTTATGAATTTTCCTTTGCGAAACTTGGTGACTTAGTGCTTTTGTGGCTCATTTTCTTAGACTTTCTTTTGCCACTTAGTCACAAGGACACTAAGAAATCACAAAGAGTTAGTAAAGTATTCATAAGCTCTTAATGGGAGATGTAATTTCTAATTCAAAAAGAATCGTTGCTTCGTGTAGGTAAATCTCCGATATTGTAACAAAATTCTAAATGGAAAAAATGAACTCAGCAATTCCAAATAAATTCATTTCGATTGATACTTCAAATCCAAAAGTAAAAATGGTGACAACCGGTTTAGACAAAAATTTTATCAGTAGTCTTATAATATCATTACCAACGATTGTATAAGCAGCGCGATTAAAATTTATGTGTCCTAACAGAAGTGGATCAGTTTTGCGTTATCGTTACTAGCTTTAAGTAAATCGACTGTAACTAAATTAACAGGAGTAATAATGCTTCTACATCAGCAGTTTGTCAGAATTGCTAAACAAAATGAGAATAAAATAGCAATTGTAGATAGAACACTAAACCGGAGGGTTACATATAAAAAAGCATTAATCGGTTCTTTAATTATCGCTAAAAAATTCCAGCAATATTCTCCCGGCTTTATCGGAATTATGATGCCTAATTCCGCCGGTACAATTTTAGCTATTCTGGGAACATTGATGAGCGGAAGAATTCCGGTAATGATAAATTATTCTACCGGTGCAGCCGCTAACTGCGAGTTTGCTCAGAAGAAATGCGCATTCAAAACTATTATTACTTCGCGGGCATTATGCGAAAAAATAAATTGCTCCCATATAGACGGAATGGTTTATATGGAAGATATAATGAAATCGATTTCGTTATTTGAAAAAATTAGAGCTGCGCTTAAAGCCGGTAATTCAACGGAAAGCCTCTTAAAGAAAATTCATCAAGGTGATGAAAACGATACGCTTCTTATTCTCTTTACAAGCGGAAGCGAAAAAGAACCAAAAGGCGTTCAGCTAACACATAAAAATATCACACAAAATTTTGAAGCGCTCATCAAAGCATTCACGTTTACTTCAGATGATATTTTTCTTGCTAATCTTCCCTACTTTCACGTCTTCGGGCAAACAGCAAACTTATGGGTTCCGCTTGCTTCGGGAATGACAATAGTTACTTATGCTAATCCTCTTGAGTTTAAAAAGATAAACGAAATTATTCGGGAAGAAAAAGCAACATTGGTTGCCGGCACGCCAACTTTCTTTTGGGGCTATTTACGAAATTCCAGGCCGGGAGATTATGATTCTGTAAGAATTCTATTAACCGGTGCCGATAAATGCCCCGATGCACTTAGAGACGGATTTATTCAAAAACATAATAAAGTTTTGCTGGAAGCTTACGGTGCTACGGAAACCAGTCCCGCAATTACAATTAATACTTTTGAACATAACAAGCCCGGTAGTGTTGGCAGACCAATAGAAGGAGTTCAAGTAAGAGTTGAAAATTATGAAACGGGCGAAACATGCAACACCGGAGAGATTGGGAAAATATTGGTTAAGGGTGATAATGTTATGAAAGGATACTTTGATGATTTCGAACAGACATCACTTAGTATTCGCCATGGATGGTACGATACCGGCGATATGGGTTACATGGATGCCGACGGATTTCTTTGGCATGTGGGAAGATTAAAACGTTTTCTGAAAATTGGCGGAGAGATGGTTTCTTTAATTAGAGTAGAAGATGTGCTGGAAAAACTTCTTCCTGCCGATGTTGAATGCTGCGTTGTAGAAGTGCCGGATGCTATACGCGGTGCTAAAATTATTGCAACTGTAACACAAAAAATTGATGAGAAAGAAATATTGAAGAAAATGGCAGAGCGACTGCCGAGCATTGCCGTACCAAGTAAATTTGTTGTGCTTTCAGAGATGCCGAAATCCGGAAGCGGCAAGATTGATTTTAGAGCAATTACAGATAAGGTTAGAGACATAATTCAGAAAAGTTGAAATGAAAGAGGTAGTCTCACTAGTAAATATTCAATAGTATCATCTGCGAAAACCTGTGGTGAGTCTTGTCCTGAGCGTAGCGAAGGATCAATCGAAGCATCAGTTAAATTTGTGTTGCCTGTCCCGCAGTTTCTTTGCGTTGGTCCGCAGGCTATTATAAGATAAAACTTTACTTTTGAGAAAACCTCTTTTTAACATCTCACACATAAATCGCATCAGCTAGAGATCTTTGAATAATAAATTTAGTGTCAGACTGATTCCGTCGAAGTGCGTTAATTATAGGTTTGTTATGTCATGGTTCTACAAGCCTGCCTCGCCGGCAGGCTGGCTCACCATGACGTAGTCTTAATATTTCAAAGGTCACTTTACAATATTCAATCGGTGCAAATCATAAGTAATCAGTTTATTCTGCGTTCTGTTTTTCAATCAAAAAAGTTACTTTTGTTACAGCTTCTTTTTAATTCACACAACATGTTATACGTAATAATAAGCGATGTATAATTAAGCAATGAAAGCTGGGCCATTACATTACAAATTAAAAATTGATAAGCACTTGAAGTTTTGAACATGGGCTGGAAATATCACTATTTTTAATCACTAGAATTCAATAGGAGATATGGAAGTGAAAAGACTAATAGCAGTTTTTGTAATGTTTGTTGTGGCAACAAGTATATTCCCACAGAAAAAACCATTTACTATAGAAGAACTATACAAAATTAAAAGTGTTAGTTCTCCAGTACTTTCACCTACTGGTGATAGAATTGCATTTGTGGTTTCAGTTCCAAATCTTAAAAAAACAAAGAGTGCTACAAGTATATATGTAATGAACTCGGATGGTACGAACCAGAGACAAATGACTACTTCAACATATACTAGCTACAGTCCGGTTTGGAGAAAGGATGGAAAGGGTATCTATTTTAATTCCACACGAAACGGATCGGAACAAGTTTATTATATGTCGCTGGAAGGAGGTGACCCAACTCAAATTACTAATTATGGACTCGGTGTTTCCTCACCAAAATTATCTAGCGACGGAAACAAGTTTCTATTCACAACCATGGTTTATCCGGAATGCGGTGCAGATGCTGACTGCAATCAAAAAATTTCGACATCGACGGAAAGCGGCCCAATACAAGCTCATCTTGCAGACAGCTTATTTGTAAGACACTGGACTGAATATGAAGATGGACAATTTTCGCATGTATTGTTATATGATGTTCCAAGTAAAAAAGTAATTGATCTTACACCGGGTTACGTAAACTCACCTTCATTCGCTCCGGGCGGAAGCAGCAACTTTTCTTTTTCTCCGGATGATAAGGAAATAGCCTTCGATTCTAAGAGAGTTAAGCATCCTGAGAAATCAACTAACAATGATATCTGGATAATAAACGTTGACGGCACAGGACTGAAGAATCTTACATCGAAAAATTTAGGCTCCGATACTGATCCGAGATATTCTCCGGATGGAAAGTTTATAGCTTACCTTACACAAACAATTCCTACTTATGAATCGGACAAAGTTAGATTAGCAATTTATGACAGAGCAAAGGGAGAAAATAAAATCATAACAGAATCAATTGATAATTGGGTTAATGAATTCAACTGGTCTAAAGATTCCAAAGCGATTTACTTTACAGTGCAAGAGAATGGTTACCAGCCGTTATATAAAATCGACTTAAGCGATTTGAAAATTGAGAAGTTGATAGAGAATGTTCCGGTATCAAGTTTTGATATTTCGGCAACGAATGATTTTGCGATATTCACATACACATTCACACATAAGCCTGTTGAAATAGCCAGATACGATTTTTCAAAAAAAGAAATGAAAGACCTCACTTCATTCAACAAAGAATTTACAGACAGCATTGATGTACGACCTTCAGAAAAAGTTTGGGTGAAAGGTGCTGATGGCGTTCCGGTTCATGTATTCATTGTAAAACCTCATGGATTTGATCAGAACAAAAAATATCCCGTTGTAATTAATGTTCATGGCGGTCCGCAAATGCAGTGGATGGATTCATTCCGTGCTGATTGGCAAGTTTATCCCGGAGCCGGTTATATAGTCGTTTATCCAAATCCACATGGTTCTACCGGTTATGGCCAAAAGTACACAGCAGCAATTTCGAATGACTGGGATGGAAAAGTGTATGAAGATATAATGAAGGTTACTGATTACATAGAAACTCTTCCTTACGTAGATAAAAATAAAATTGGCGCAATGGGATGGTCTTATGGCGGCTACTTCATGAATCTGCTTCAAGCGAAAACAAAACGATACAAATGTTTGGCTTCGATGATGGGAATTTATGATCTAAATCAATTTAAGGAAGATACTGAAGAGCAATGGTTTTCGAATTGGGATCTAGGAAGAAAAGATTTCCAGAAAATGTCACCGAGCGAATACACCACCAACTTTTCAACTCCAACTTTAATTATTACTGGCGAAAAAGATTATCGTGTAACTTATTTGAACAGTCTAAGATATTTTACAGTTTTGCAGACAAAGGGAATTGAGAGCAGACTAATAGTTTTTAAAAATGATGGGCATTGGCCAAGTGGATTAAAGTCAATGCCTCTCTACTATAATGCTCATCTTGAATGGTTTCATAAATATCTTGGCGGCGCATCGGCTCCGTGGGACAGCAAGAAAATGGTTAGGAACCTACACTATTCGGTTGAGGACTAGCCGGAATTAACGAAAGCTACCATATCGTTTAGAAAGCAAGACCCCGATTGCTAAATGAAATCGGGGTTTTTGAGCTGTAGATAAGACTCGAACCCGCGAGCTATTGATACGAGTATGAGTGATTAAAGTATTTTTACTCTGTATTGGTAGCCCAAACAAACTCAAGACATGTCCCGGTAAGGAGTTGGTTATGTCTCTTGTTAAAACTACAAGTCGCCTTTTAATTGATACTGGTTTTTCGATTATCATCAACTACTTTTTGTAGATTCGCTGAAGCTTGATTAGGTGTTTTCTCAGATTCCAGTACTGTATAATAAAGGCCAGCTGTATGATTCAAATACTTGTTGTAATGCTTTTAAATATCCGCAACAGAAGAACTCTATACAATTGATTATCTACCACTTTCAAATCAAGCACCAATGGTGAAAAATATTTATTGTCGCAAACTGGGATGGAGAAAACCCTCGCCTTCAGGTAAAGACTTTATTGAATTAGCTAAATGGAGAATTACAGAAAATCATCTCATACGGTATATGAACTAAATTACCATTTGGTATGGATAACCAAATATCGAAAGAAAGTATTAAAGGGAGCAGTAAGCGAACGAATAAGAGAATTGGTAAGAGAGATAAGCAAAGCAAATGATGTAGAAACACTAAAAGGGTATGTATCGCAAGATCATATACATCTATTCGTTTCAGTTCCGCCTCAAATGTCTGTGAGTAAGTTGGTGCAATTCATAAAAGGGAAAACATCAATAAAAATTCAGCATGAATTCAAAGTGATACAAAAGGAGTTTTGGGAAAGATACTTATGGGGGCGAGGATATTTTGCAGCAAGCAGTGGAAATGTGACAGATGAAATAATAATACAATACATAGAAAATCAAGATGGAGAATTTAAGATTGCAGAATAACGTCTTAAGTCGTCTTTAGACGGCAGTAGTTCACTCGCTTGCAACTGATAATGTTAATCTTCAAAAGAAGATGGTGTTGGTTAGGTAGAATAGCATTAGTACTTTTTGTATAACTTACTGAAGTTACGCATAAGTTGAATTTCATTATTCTTCCTTAGTGAAACTTGGTGACTTAGTGCTTTTGTGGCTCAATTTCTTAGACT
>CAZEDR010000005.1:0-7948 GCA_964510975.1 uncultured Melioribacter sp.
TGGTACTGCATGCGCAGGTGTGTGGGAGAGTAGGTAGTCGCCAGGATTTATTTTTAGAACCCTTCATCGTTTTACGTTGAAGGGTTTTTTGTTTTAAAATAATGTAGTGACTGTAAGCCCTTTCTTATTACAAATGTTGAAAACGAACTCAGCATGCTTGACCACCAATTATAATTCACCGTCAAACAATTGCACACAGTCAGTTAGTCTCCGAATTAATTCTATTCAGTTTTCAATTTGCCTTGCCTTTTCTGCAAGGCAGCCTCGATAGATGACCAACTTTTTACACTTCAATAGTTTCAAAATAATCGGTATTTTCATATAACATTACTTAGGGGTACTATGAAAACTCGAACGATAACCTTATTCATTATTTTTATTATAATATCCTATTCAAATAGCTTCTCTTATTTCTATGCTACTAGATATGGGAATTATGAATCTTGGAACCGTACACAGTTCTTAAAATTTGTTTCAACTAATGAATTGTACGGTCTGTTTCAAGAATCTACAATTAATCTCAGTTTGAAATTAGGAATGGAAAAAAGATGGAATGGGACGAACTACTATACTTGTACAAACCCTACTCCCGGTCAATATGAATTTGTTTGGACCTTTTCATTACCAAAAACATCCTTTATCAAAGAACTTAAAGTTTGGGACAAAAATTCCGGTTCCTACATAACAGCGAATCCAGTTACTTTAAGTAACGGAGAGGCCAGTTATAATTCCTCGAAAAGTTTTAAGACAAGTGTACTGCTAAGACAGTATATGAGAAGAGATTATAGTGGGAAATATAATTTGCAGTATGAGTTGAGAATTTCTCCAGTAAATTATGATGAATCTGCAGAGTTCATTCTGAAATTTATTTCTCCTTGCAAGATGCAGTACAAAAAAAGAATTGTTTACGATTACTCTTCGCAATTTTACACCAGTTATGATGATATTGAAAAATGTTATAGCGATGCAGATGCGCAGTTTCAAGTACTGGATTATAATAATCCTTCTTCGCCACCTATTAATTACATGGGACCTTCACTTGTTTGGTATCAAAGAAATCATATTTGGGAATCAACTTATAACAAAAGCTACTCGGATTTTTCAGTGTATTTTCCGGAAGAATCCGCACATGATACATTCTTAAGAACAAGTACAAATTCAGATATTAAGTTCTACCAATTAGCAACCAAGCCGCAAATAGTTGAGGCAGAGCGAAAACCAAGAAATATAATACTAGCTTTTGATTTAAGTCAGCTAGAATATAACAACAGCATTTCACGTTATGATTATTTTTCAATTCTTAATAACGCTATCTCACTCTCAACTACATCAAAAGATTCTCTTGTTTTCGTTACCAGTGATTTTAATGTGAAATGGTTGGACGATAATTTCAAGCCAAGAGACGAATCTTTAATAAAGCAAAGATTAGAAACCGTTAGAGCTACATACCCGCAATTAAACACTCTTCCCTTTATGCTAAAAGAAATTGTGAATTTTGTAAATGATAAAAAGCGTGCTGCTGAAATATGGTTGATCTCTGACGATTTCAAAACCGGTGTAAGGGCAGAAACCGTTATGGATTTATTACGGCAAACTTATTACAACTCCAAATATAAAATCACTTTCAAAATTGTAGATGCATCAAATACTTATAACGGTTATTATATACAAAACAAATATTACAAGGGGAATGAATACTTATACGAAAATTTAACTCGCTTAAGCGGGGGAAGTTTTGAAAAGCTTTATAATTACTATAATCTAAATTATATTGATGCCTTACTGGATTGTTGGGCGCCAACAGTTAGTACAGTGGAAATCGATCCATTTGTTACAAATGGGTTTACATACTCCCGCCAAAACCTAAACTATGGCAGAAATAATTTTAACCTTACACAGAGATACTTCCAATATGGAATTTGGGAAGGCTCACTCCCGATGAATGTTAATTATTATGGCAACTTTCTTGGTGAACCATATTTCAAAACTATTTCACTTGAGGAAGATAAAAGTATAATCCCACAAAATATTTCGGTTAATACTGAATTGTACTGGTATGGAAATTATATTTTGAATGACCTTTTTCTTCAGCCTCAAAGTTATTCTACCATAAAATACATCGAAGAATTATCCGCCAAAGAAAGGTTAATTACTCCATATACTGCTTTTGTTGTCCCGGGGCCTAATGGATATATTGGATACAATCGAATCTATGAAGCAGATTCCATCGTATCTGTAAAAGAAGATGAAATTGAAAAAGAGAAAAATATTCCAACCGGAATAAATTTAACTTCGTATCCAAATCCATTTAATCCGCAGACCACAATTACTCTCAAACTTTCGAATGATTTGCTTTCTAAAGAAAAGTCGTTGGATATATATGACTTACTGGGACAAAAAATCAAAAGTTTCAACTTGCATTCGTTTAATAACTCAACGGAAATAAAATTACAGTGGAACGGAGAAAGTGATTTTGGAGTAAATGTAGCATCCGGAATCTACTTTGCAGTCTTCAAATGTGGAGCGAACATTAAATCACTAAAATTACAATTGATCCGCTAAGAAAGGGAAGGTGAACAATGAAAAAGTTTTTAACTATATGCTGCCTTTTCTTGGCCAGCATTACTATGGCAACGGAATTCTCGGTTTACGAAGCAAACTATCCTAATGTAAAAGACTATAATGTTAAAATTGATGAAGCAACACTTGTAGTTCGCCCGCTTGGGAATTATATCGAATTAAATTTATACATGACCGTTTCCTACGATTTTAATAGCTGGTTTTTTAAGAATTACAACGAACTTGAATTCAGGTGGCTTTTTAATTTGCCGGCCGACGCAATAGTACACGAATTCTGGTACTGGCAAGGGGATTCGATTATCACAGCAACTGTTATGGATAAGTGGACTGCCGAATTACTTTTTAGTGAAGTAAGTTCGCCCGTTCGAAATCCAGGATTACTTACACAATCGTTTGCAAATAACGATGGACAAGTAGCTCATGAAGTAAGGCTCTTCCCGATCAAAAGGAACGAAAAGAGAAGATTCAAAATCCAGTATTTACTACCATGCAGACCGGCGGGCAACAGTATGCGTGTTTGGCTGCCGATGAATCAATTAATTGCTGATAAAACACCAGGTCTAAACAAATTGAAGATTCTTTATCAATATGAAGGAACCGCTTACGAACCGAAAATAATTGGAACTGATCTGTTATATTCTGCAAACGATCCAATTCAATCTGCTTGGGAAATTGACATTCCGGTAGAGAAAGATCAATTCGTTGAACTGGAAATTCCAAGCCCGGTTAAGAATGAAGTTTTTCTATCAACATTTACCCAAGGCGCGGAAAAATTTTACCAGATTGCCGTTAATCCGCCTACAATTCCAATTGTAAAAACGCCGAGGCGTGTATTGTTTGTAATTGATTTCAACCGGTTTAATACAAACAATCTTGATGGTGACTTTTTACTTTCATATTTGAAAGAGTCAATTCTTCAAGCCTTTTCTCCGGCAGATTCTATTAATGTGCTCGCCGCTTATGATGAAATTATTTTAGGAAATAATAAATGGATAAGCTGTTCAAAGGAAAACATTGATAAGCTATTCCAAACTGTGATGATGCGCTCGTTCCCAAGTTACAGTAATCTTCTTCCACTAATTTCCAAAGCATATGAATTTATAAACTCTCAAAAAAATAGTGCGGAAGTTCTTTTTCTAACTAATACAAATGTTATTAGCGGAAGTAAAGAAAAATTAGCAGCAGATGTGATTTCTAGATTTAAGGTTGGCACCAAACTTCATTTTATGGATTTAGATAATAAAAGTAATTTGACGTATAGCGGAAACGGCTATTATGAAACACAGATGAAATCCTTTTATGGTCAGATGACTTATCAGACATCCGGCAATCTGTTCTTTCTAAGATATAACTCCTTGAAACAAATGCTGTACTCGTTTTTGTATGAAGAAATAAGCCACTTTGAAAGCGTTGAAATACAAATGAGATTTAACAACGGATACGCTCACAGCAAACATTTAATTGCTGCGCAAGAAGGTTACTATCCCCTAGGAACTCCCATTTTGCAAATTGGAAAATACTCCGGGCAGTTTCCCGTAGAAGTAACTGTTTTTGGTAAGTACAAAACCACCACAAAAAATTATTCCGTAACCCTAACAGAAAGTCAAGTTGAAAATGGAAGTCCTCAATTAGCAACTGCATGGTATGGCGATCATCTTAGGTCTTTACTACTGCTGCCTTACAATCCAATAACTGTTGCAGATATTATTACCCTAAGTGTGAAGCAAAATATTTTAACTCCATATAGTGGATTTCTTATTCTTAATCCTAATGAAAATACCGGCAACTGTACAGATTGTGATGATAAAACCAATGGTGGCGGTCCGATAAACACTGATGTTGAAAAAGATTCTTCCGGCATTTCATCCAATTTTAACATCGAAGCAGCGGCATATCCCAATCCGTTTAATCCGGTAACAACAATAAAGTATAAACTGCCCGTTGCCGGCAAAGTTAGGCTGAATATTTACAATCTACTTGGAGAAAAAATTTCTCAACTGGTTGATTTAGACCAACTGGCTGGCAGCTATTCTTGCACATTTAACGGATCAAATTTGGCTTCAGGAGTATACATTATGGTTCTTGATCTTGAAGGAAAGAGCAAGCATTATCGAATAACGCAGAAACTGATTTTGATGAAATAGTTTGATATGAGAAAGCCCGAATGAATTTAATTCGGGCTTTTTTTTACTTGCGGATTTCTCTCCCGCCAAGATCATTAATAATGCTTTGTGCTATTGGACTATCAACATTGTTTGCAAGTGATTCATTACCACTAATTACCTTTTTAGCTGATGATCTTTTCTTACTAACGTTTAATCGAATTCTTTTTCCGAAAACTTCCTTTGTTTTAGAATCCAGATATGATTCATTGTTCTTGATAATATCTTCATCTTCCGGATGATCTACTTCGATCTGAATCTGGTCGTTTGCAAAGTTTACCGGATTAGAATTCAGCAATACTGAACCAAAAAATACTTTCTCATTTTTTACTTGTTCAACAAAATTTTTCCATTGTTCAATTACATTTGGTAAATCAGAATCGTGCTCTACCTTAGGAATAATAAAGGATTCCACTTGAGGTATCTTTAGCTCGCTTTGAGGAATAGGCTCTATATTTTTTATTGGTGCCGAGACAGTTCTGTGACTGATAGAGGAAGCACTTTCGCTTACAATTGGGTAGGCTGCTACAGTAGCTGATTTGAAATCTGCTTTGTCAATCTTAGAAAGCAACTCTGAAATTGTAGACGTACGCTCAAGCCCTATGAGATGCACCAGTGCAACTTCCAGTTTTAATTTTTGGTTAGACGAAGACTTAATCTCATACATTGTTTTGCCAATGAAAGAAAGTATTCTAAGCAAATCACCTTCGCTGAACTTATCGGAATAAGACAAGTACTTCTGACGGAATAAATCAGCTCCCTCAATAAGATTTATGTCCTTACGAATATCAAACGTTAGAATATTTCTGAAATGTTCTGTGAGGCCATTTAGAAAATCGATAAAATTCCAGCCGTTCTCATAAATTTTTTGAGAGGCTTCAAAGGCAGTTGCAAAATTCTTTTGCAAAATGGCTTCGGAAATAAAAAAATAAATTTCTTCATCTATAAGATTGAACATCTGCGAAAGCTCAGCTGAATCAACCTTTTTGCCGCTGAATGAGATTACTTGATCAAATAAACTTTGCGCATCACGCAAAGCTCCGTCAGCTTTCTTCGAAATTAAACTCAATGCTAAATCATCAATCTCAATCCCTTCTGCGGAAGCAATTTTGAGCAAATGATCTTTCATCGCTTTCAGTTCGATTCTGCGGAAATCGAAACGCTGGCAGCGAGAAATAATTGTTAACGGAACCTTGTGAATATCGGTTGTAGCGAAAATAAAAATCGTGTGTTCCGGAGGTTCTTCAAGTGTTTTGAGAAGTGCATTAAATGACTCGGTGGTAAGCATGTGCACTTCATCTATAATGTAAACTTTGTAATTACCTTTAGTCGGTGCATACTTTACCGATTCGCGAAGAGTTCGGATTTCTTCAATTCTTCTATTTGATGCACCATCTATTTCAATAATATCAAGTGTTTGAGAATTGAGAAATGATTCGCACATTTCGCACTTATTACAAGGCTCGCCGTTAACCGGATTAAGACAGTTTAGCGTCTTAGCCAGAATTCTAGCAGTAGTAGTCTTACCACAACCTCGCGGACCGGTAAATAGATAAGCATGTGCAACTCGATTGTTTATAATTGCATTCTTAATTGTTGTGGTAATATGTTCTTGACCAACAACTTCTTCGAAGGTTTGCGGGCGCCACTTTCTGGCAGTAACAACAAAATTGTTTTCGCTCATAATTTTATTTTAAAATCTCGTTAATCAATCGAACATTTAATTTTTCAGCAATAATCCGGCAAATCATTTCTAAATACATTTTATCAATCAGATTGAAAGAAGCCGGCTGATTGCTATCAACATCTAAAACTCCAAAAACTTCACCATCAGAAATTAATGGAACTACAATTTCAGATTGCGAAGCTGAATCGCAAGCTATGTGGCCGGGATAACTATTTACATCATCAACAATTATTGTTTCTTTTAATTGAGCTGCAGTACCACAAACACCAGAACCAACCTTAATTTCAGTACAGGCTACCTTCCCTTGGAAAGGGCCGAGAAACAACCTGTCGCTCTTCAATAAATAAAAACCAACCCAGCTAATTTTTGTAAATGCTTCTTTAAGAACTGCGCTTACATTAGAAAGATTCGAAACAATTGGCTCGCCGGGATTCAACAAATAATCTATCTGAGGAATAACCGCTTTGTATATTTCTACATCAGAAAGATTTTTATCAACTAAAATAGATTCAGCCATTACTTCGATTTCTTTTTTGTTGCTTTCTTAGTACTGATTTTCTCCGGCGCAAAAACGTAAGGAATTGCTTCCTTAATTGTTTTAATTGGAATAATGTTTAAACCTTGCTTCACTTCATCTTTTATTTCAACTAAATCCTTCTCATTGTCTTTAGGAATTAAAACAGTTTTAATTCCGCTTCTTCTAGCAGCAAGTAGCTTCTCATTCAAACCGCCAATGGCCAAAACTTTTCCGCGCAATGTGATTTCGCCAGTCATCGCTACATCGTTTTTTGCCGGTCTGGAACTAAAAGCAGAATACATAGCAAGCGCCATTGTAATTCCGGCAGAAGGACCATCTTTAGGAATTGCACCTTCAGGCAAATGAATATGAACTTCTTTGCCTTTGGTGAATTGCGCATCAAGATTAAAATCTTTGGCATTGGAACGCAAATAACTTAAAGCTGCTTGTGCAGATTCCTTCATCACGTTGCCCAATTGCCCGGTAAGAGTAAGCTTTTCTGCGCCGGTCATTACTGTAGCATCCACTTGAAGTATTTCACCGCCAACACTTGTCCATGCTAAACCGGTTATACTTCCTATGCGAACTTCCTTATCAGCTTTTTGCTGTCTGTAGCGGGGAACGCTCAAATATTTTTCGATTGTAGCTTCATCAATCAAAAATTTCTTTTTGCTTCTCGTTTTCTTTCCGCTAACAGATTGCGCAAGAACGATATCGCGGGCAGTTTTTCGATAGACAGAAGCAATTTCTCTTTCAAGATTTCTAACACCGGCTTCGCGAGTGTACTCAAGAATTATTTTTTTGAGTGCTTCGTCCTTAAAGTCAATATCAAATTTATCTAATCCATGAGCTTTAACTTGCTTGGGATTGATATGGCGCTTTGCAATCTGAATTTTTTCATGTTCAAGATAACCGGGCAGTTCAATTATTTCCATTCTGTCTTGAAGTGGCAGAGGAATATTATAACGAACGTTTGCAGTTGTAATAAACATTACTTGGGAA